>JAEYXR010000110.1 GCA_023431215.1 Bacillota bacterium | reverse complement strand
CATGTCATACATAATGCCATAGGCGTTATAAATTACGGTGGGGAACAGCTTAAAACCTACCCCAAGGCCTACAAGGCTGCCCAAAAAGCTTGCGATGACAGCATAGCTTAGGTATTTGGAAGTAATGGCCAAGCCCCCATAGCCCAGAGCCTTGGCAGTGCCGATTTGCACACGCTGCTCTTCTACCATACGGGTCATGGTAGTAAGGCAAACCAATGCCGCAACCCCCAAAAAGAATACGGGGAACACAGAGGCAACGTTGTCAATACGGTTGGCATCGTCACCAAAGTTGCCGTAAGAGGGTAGCCAGTCGGTTCGGCTTTGCACTATCCATTCGGGCAGTTCCAAGTCTGCAAGCTCCTGTTTTGCATCGGCAAGCTTTGCTTCGGCCTCAGCGATGTCGGCTTCGGCTTTTGCTTTTTCTTCTTCATACTCGGCTCTGCCCTCGGCCAGCTCCCGCTTTCCATCTTCTATCTGCTGTTTGGCATCATCCAGCTTTTGTTGAGCCTTTGCTTTTTCTTCTTCAAATTTGGCAACACCTTCTTCGTACTCCTTGGTGCCTTTTTCCAGCTCTTGACGGCTTTCTCGGTAAAGCTGCTTGCCGTAAGCAAGGTCTTCTTCGCCTGCAGCAATTTCTTTTCGTGCCATTTCCAACATGGCGGCGGTAGATACCCGATAGTTTTCCAGGGCATCCTTTACCGCTATTTTGGAGGTAGGCGTCACGCACTCCACGGCAATGGGCTCGCCTTCCGGCACGGGGTTGGGAATTTCCACTGTGGTGACCAAGAGCTCACCAATGCCCAGACTTTGACCGTTTTGGTCGGTGAAGTTATTGTTTAAGGCATCTACAAGGGTAGTAAGCCCCGGGATAAATTCCACGGGAACGCCCGGCGAAAAGCCGTTCACCGAATCGGGGATGGCATCCACACTGGCGGTGATGGCAGAAATATTTTGCACCAGCAGCATATAGCCTTCTTCACCTTTTTTAAGCTGTGCTTTGGCAGCATCCAGCTCCTTTTGCCCGGCTACCAGCTCCTCACGTGCTTCCCGCAGGGCCGCCCAGCCCTCGTCCAGCTGTTTCCGTGCGTCGTTTAGCTCCTGCTGGGCTTTGCCAATCTCTTCTTGGTAGTCTATCAGGCCCTGCCGATAATCAGCTTCACCTTCCTTCAGCTTCTCCTCGGCATCGGCCATTTTTTGCTCGGCTTCGGCAAGCTTTTCTTCCATTTCGGCTTTACCCTCTGCCAGCTCCTGCTCTGCCTTTGTAATTTCTTCATTGGCATCAGCTTTCACTTCCTCCAAACGGGCGGGAGCACGTACCTTTTCCAGCTGTGTCAGCTCGTTCATCAGCTGCTCCACGGCGGTATCATACTCTTGGCTATAGGCCGGAGCTTGTGCTGCAGGCGCATAGGTAACATACAGGTCGGTATAGTAGTCGGCGACAAAGGCTTCTTCTGGCAATAGCACAAAAGCGTCCAGAGAGCCATTGCCGATGGTGGTATTGCCCCTGGTAGTCATATCAATATACATGGGGCTTTCTACCACACCCACAATGCGAAAGCTTTTTCGGGACAGTGTGTCTAAAATGTTTTCGTCTTTTTTGCCAGCCGCAAAGGTGATGGTGCGTCCCACCTCAAATTGATACAGGTTGCGGATGTTGGTGTCAATCACACATTCATCGGGGAGCTGGGGCAGACGCCCCTCTATCACCCGGGGTTGATTCAGCTGATGACTGCTGTCAGTGTCTGTTTGCGGCAGAGACAAAATTCGTACCAGAAAATTATCGGACGAAAGGGCCACGGCATCGGTAAAATGAGAGGGCATAACGCCGGTGACACCGGTAATTTTGGCTACGGCATCTACATCTTTTTGTGACAAACCAAGGGTAGAGATGACATGTCCATCCATCAGCTTGTGAGAGTCAAAATAGCGGTCGGCGGTAAGGCGCATATCTGCACCGGTGGCCTGAACACCGGCAAAAAAGCCTACGCCCAGTGCCACAATGGCAAAAATGGATAAAAACCGGCTGATGGTTTTGGTAACCTCACGCCGGATATCCTTGAAAAGTGCGGAATAACGCATACGGCTCACCTCATTTGATATGCAGCAATTTCTGCAAAAACTGCCTCTCATTGTGCGGATAAATAAAGTGTCTTCAGGTAAAAAATGCTTTCCCAGCTGGCTGTTCTCTCCAAGGATACCCACGGTTTTAGCACCAACACCGGGAAGCAAAAAGGAACTACCACTCTATGGTTTCCACCGATACGGGGTTGGGATTGACCACATTGCTGGCAACCTTGCTGTTGCGCACCGAAATTACCCGGTCGGCCATGGGGGTAATGGCCATGTTGTGGGTAACCACAATAACGGTAACACCGCTTTGGCGGCAGGTGTCCTGCAAAAGATTTAAGATGCTTTTGCCGGTGCTGTAATCCAGTGCGCCGGTTGGCTCGTCACACAGCAGCAGCTTTGGCCTTTTTGCCAAAGCGCGGGCAATGGCAACACGCTGCTGCTCTCCGCCGCTAAGCTGTGCGGGAAAGTTATCCATGCGCTCGCCCAGACCCACCTGCTGCAGCACCTCGTCGGCATTCAGCGGGTCACGACAAATTTGAGCTGCCAGCTCAACATTTTCACGGGCAGTAAGGTTTTGTACCAAATTATAAAATTGAAAAACAAATCCTACATCATAACGGCGATAGCCAATAAGCTCCTTGCGGCTGTAGCGGCTAATATCGTTGCCATCTACCAAAATAGAGCCTTCATCACAGGTATCCATACCGCCCAGCATATTCAGTACGGTGGTTTTGCCGGCACCGGATGGCCCCACCACTACGGCAAACTCACCTTTTTCAATGGTAAAGTCAATACCATTGGCGGCTGTGATTACCACCTCGCCCATATGATACCGCTTATACACGTTTTCAAGCTGTACAAAGCTTGCCATAGTAAACCCACCTTTACAGCAGTATTTTGAAGCTTTATTATTACCTGCAGCCAGCAAATGTTATATCGCTAAGCACATCAGCTGCAATAAGTAATAGCATAACATTAAAATTACACGGCACAGAGGAAAATTCTGCACATGCCAGATTTATATTTAGTATATCACAAAAACAGCTTAACATGAGACAGGTTTGTTAAATGATACCGCCTGATATCAGTTGTAAAATAAAAAAAATGAGAAAAAGGTGTTTTTTGAAAAAATATTTATCCTGTAAAAAAGAATGAGATTTGGTTTGATGCATTGTTGGAAGAAAGCTTTTGCTTGGGCATGGGCATTTGTTGACGAAACCATTGCTTTGCATTATCATAGACAGGTAATAACAATGGGATGGGGAGGTACCGCTATGGCACAAAAAGAGAGTAGTCTGGGCCGAAGGCTGCTGGAACTGCTGCTTCAGCAAGGGGACAGCCATGTCTCCGGAGAGGAATTGAGCCGTTTGCTGGGAGTGACCCGCGCAGCTGTGTGGAAAGAGATGGAAAAACTGAGGGCCGAAGGGTACGAGCTGGAATCGGCAACCCGGCGGGGATACCGGCTAAAGGCAATACCAGATACCATGAATGCGGAGCTGGTGAATCACTGGTTAACCACACCCAGACAAAGCGGGCTGACCGTACTGGAGGAGGTAGACAGTACCATAACCCATGCCCAGCGCATGATTTTAGAGGGGGAGGCCCACCATGGAGATGTGGTGATAGCAGACCGTCAAACAAAGGGTGCCGGGCGTATGGGACGCAGCTTTGAATCTCCCGGTGGTGTGGGCATTTATCTTTCCTACATTCTGCAGCCTGACTGCGACCCCCAGCAGCTTAGCCTGCTGACTTCTTATGCAGGCCTAGCAGTATGCAAAGCAATTACACAGCTTACAAGCCTGCAGCCTGCCATCAAATGGCCCAACGACATAATTTTGCAGCGTAAAAAGGTGTGTGGAATTTTAACTAAGCTGGTAACAGATGCCGAAAACGGCTGCATCAGTCACGCGGTGGTAGGCATAGGAATCAATGTTGGCCAAACAGGCTTTGACGGGGAACTTGCCCAAAAGGCTGTCAGCATTCGTCAGGCAGGGGCAGAAGTACCACGTGCAAGGCTGGCTGCAGCAGTCATTGAAAATTTGGATCAAATCTTTGTAACAGAGCATTGGCTGCATCACCCATGCAGCAGCCATATTAAGCAGCTGCGGGATTTAAGCTGCACGGTAGGGGCAGAGGTTACAATTCTTTCTGCCTCAAGTGAGGAACGTGGGCGCGCGGTGGACATTGCCCAGGACGGCGGTTTGGTTGTGGAGATTAACGGCAAGCTACGCACAATTACCTCCGGTGAGGTAAGTGTACGGGGAATGCTGGGGTATGTTTAGATAATCTGTGTGTATTGGGGAGAGTATGGATGAAAACAATATTAATTATTGACGGGCAGGGCGGCGGCTTTGGCAAAAGCCTGGTAGAGCGTCTGCGCCTGCAAAAGGTAGAAGCAAGGATTTTGGCGGTGGGAACCAATTCTATGGCTACAGCTGCCATGATGCGTGCCGGGGCCGATGCAGGTGCAACAGGCACCAACCCCGTGGTGGTAAACTGCCGCACAGCCGACGTGATTGCCGGACCCATGGGCATTGTGCTGGCAAATTCCATGATGGGTGAGTTTACCCCTGAAATGGCAGCAGCCGTGGCAGAAAGTCCCGGCAAGCGGGTGCTGATACCCGTCACCCGGTGCAGTACCTTTGTGGCCGGTACGGTAGATAAAACATTAAGCCAATATATAGATGATGCAGTAGAAATAATTGCTAAGCTGCTGACATAAAAAACGCCCTCTGGTGTTGTCAGCTAAAATAGTAAAAGGTTGGTAGACGTAAAATTTTCTATGAGGCCGCCAGTTCTGTTTGAAACAGAGCCGGCGGTTTTTCGTCCAAGTGCGGACAGGAGGAGAAAGGTTGAATTAATGAATTGTATTAATGCTTTCCTTTTCTTCATAGTAACAAAAAGATGGTAGACACTTTCGTGTCTACCATCTTTTAATCACTTCAAGGAATCTCGTCCGGTTTTATGTACCTATTACAAATAATGATTGTCTATTTTGCACCTGCGGGAGCCTGCGGTGCAGGGTTAACCTCAACCTTAACCTCGCCGGGAGTTGCCCCCACGGGCAGTAGCTTGGCCATTACCACATAACGGTAGTTATTGGGGTAAGAAGCAGTAAACTTATATGTACAGGTAGACAGGGTCAAAATTTTGTCGTTGGCAGTAACGTCAACATCAAAATTGAACTGAGAGCGCTTACGGGCACTGTTTACCACATTCATAAAGTCTGCATTGCTCAGGTTTGGTTCAATGTAGTTAAAACTGGTATCGGTGTAGAATACTGCAAACACCTGCCACAGCATCTCGGAATCAGGAGTGGAGAAGTAAATGGTGCCGTTTTCTTTGGCAAAGTCAATATCCAGATACTTTTTAAGCTGAGAGAACCGGTTGCTTTCCGGGTTATCATCCATGCTGTGTCCATAAATAACGGTGTTTTTGGAAAGCTTGTCACGGCTACCCATATGACCGCGGAAATCTACAAAGTAGCAGCCGTCAAAGTTTTCCTGTTTTAAGTTGGTGCGGCGCATATAGTAGTCGTTGCTGCTGTCACCAATGGCTTGTACCACCACTTCATCAATGGTGGTGCCAGGGACATGCAGCCAGCCGACGGTGTCTTCATTTTTGGCGTAGTGATTTACCATACCGGTGAGCATTTTTTTCTGAATTTCGGCAGGGGTGGGCTTATTGGGGTCGGAGGAAGAACTGCTGTCCGAGGAACTGTCGGAGGAGCTGCTGTCCGAAGATTCTGAGGAAGAAGAGCTTTCCTCAGAAGAGGAGGGGACAGGGTCGGGAGAGTCGCTGCCGCAGGCCGCCAAAGCCAGTACCATGGTAACTGCCAGCAGCAGCGCAAGCAATGTTTTGCCGTTTTTTTTCAGATTCATAGTTGCACCTCTAGGTTGTAATTATTTTTGATCTGCGCTTAGGGGAGACACAATGCCGCATTTTGCGTCCATGACAACATTCATACCGGTTTTGAGCACATGGGTACAACCCTTGGCCCCGGTAATAATGGGCACATTAAACTGGTCTGCCACCGAAGCAATATGTGAACCGATGCCGGATGCAACGGTAATGATACCGGATGCATGAGACATCATCTTCATCCATAAATCGCAGGTGTCTTTACAAACAATGATGTCGCCAAAATTAAAGTTGGCAAACAGCTCTTCATTAGAGCGGGCAACACAAACATTACCCACGGTAGAGAAGGTATTGGCGCCCAGACCACTGACCAAAGAGGTGCCTACGGTGGCAACCTTAATGAGGTTTGTGGTACCGGACATGCCTACAGGAACACCGGCAGCCAAAACAACCAGGTCACCGTCATGCAGCAGGCGGCAGGGGTGTGCGTAAGCAGCCTGAATAGCAGCCTCAAACAAGGCATCGGTGCTGGTTTGTTCGTCCATCATAATAGGCAACACGCCCCAAGACAGGTTAAGCTGACGATAGGTAAATTCGTTGGTGGTGCAAGCCAAAATAGGCACACCCGGGCGGTATTTGCTTACCATACGGGCACTGCGTCCAGACTTGGAGACAGGAATGATGGCCGCCGCACCCAAATCGTGTGCGGTGGTGCAAGTGGCGTGAGAAATAGCATCAGTAATACTGATGGCAGTATCGTCCTGACGTGCTTTAAAACGCTTTTTATAATCAATATCCTTTTCTACACGCTGGGCTATGGCAGCCATGGTACGGACAGCCTCAATGGGCCACTGGCCGGCTGCAGTTTCACCAGACAGCATAATGGCGCTGGTGCCGTCATAAATGGCATTGGCCACGTCGTTGGCTTCAGCACGGGTGGGACGTGGATTGTTGATCATGCTTTCCAGCATCTGGGTAGCGGTAATAACCACCTTACCGGCGCTGTAGCATTTTTTAATCATCATTTTCTGCAAAATGGGAATTTCCTCAAAGTCAATTTCCACACCCAAATCGCCCCGGGCCACCATGATGCCGTCAGCAGTTTTGAGAATATGATCAATATTCTCTACGCCCTCGGCATTTTCTATTTTAGCAATGATTTTAATATGATGGCAAGACTTTTGAGCAAGAATTTCGCGGATGGCAAGAATATCGGCGGCACTGCGTACAAAGGATGCGGCAATAAAGTCGAATCCCTGGGCGATGCCAAAAAGGATGTCCTTTTTATCCTGCTCGCTGAGGTACGGCATGGACAGATGGACTCCCGGCAGGTTAACACCCTTGCGGTCGCTGATTTTACCGCCGTTGATGATTTGGCAGCGAACATCGGTATCTGTCAGCTCTAATACCTTCAGTTCAATCAGACCGTCATCCAACAGCACCCGGGAACCCACATGAAGATCCTGTGGCAGATCCTGATAGGTGACGGAAACGGCAGTGGCGTCTCCTTCAATGTCTTTGGTTGTCAGGATAAATTCCTTCCCTGTCTCCAAAAAGGCTTTGCCGTCTTTGAATTTTTTAAGGCGGATTTCAGGGCCTTTGGTATCCAACAGCGTGGCAACAGGCAGCTTAAGCTCCTGACGCAGCTGACGAATGTTATCTAGCTTTTCCAAATGCTCCTCATGAGAACCGTGGGAAAAGTTAAAACGGGCAACATTCATGCCCTCCAGCATCATTTGGCGAATAACTTCTTTATCGGTAGAAGCGGGGCCAAGGGTACAGACAATTTTGGTTTTTCTCATAAAACAACAGCTCCCATTTCAAAAGAACTCAGGGCTTAAAAGCACCTGTAATTTTATATACGTATTGGTACAATAGACACTTTGCCATTAGTATAGGCCAACCGCACCACTTTTAGCCGCTTAGGTTTTGCTCATCAAGGTATATGATTCAGTAAATATACGATTCCTAAATGGATATAATTGACAGTAGATGCCCGGCACAGGCAATAAAAGTTCAGACTAATTTTACTATGCACGTCACCGGATGTCAAACAAAATAGCAAAGTATAGTAATTTATTTACAAATGCAGCTGTGAGATATTCTTGACAGACAGCGTTTCATCGTACTATAATCTAACTGTACTAATTGAACTAATACACTTGGGCCGGAGCCAGAAAAAATTAATTGGCATCCGGATTAATTTGAAAGGATGACAGCAGTGATCAAGCTGGATTATCACAGCAGGGTCCCCATTTATAAGCAAATTGAAGACAGCATTGTGGAACTGATTTTGCTGGGTGTATACGGGCAGGATGCCCAGCTGCCGTCAGTGCGCAGCCTTGCCGTAGAACTGGGCATCAACCCAAACACCATACAAAAGGCTTATCAGGAGCTGGAGACAGTGGGAATCATCTCCTCTGTAACCGGAAAAGGAAGCTTTGTACGGGGCGTGGAGTCGGCAAGGCAAATTCAGAGAGGCAAAGCGATTCAAAGCCTGAGCTTTGCTATTCGGGAAGCGCGCACCGCAGGTATTCAAAAAGAAGAGGCCATGGAACTGGTATCTAAAGAATACGAGGTGACAGAACAGTGATACATGCAATTAATCTTACCAAACGTTTTGATTCATTTACTGCGCTGGATGGGCTCAACACAGAGATACAGCAGGGTTGTATTTACGGGTTGGTTGGCCCCAACGGCTCGGGCAAGTCTACCTTGCTGCGGCTTATTTCCGGTATCTATGCACCGGACGGCGGACAGATTATGGTGGATAACGTGCCCATTTATGAGTGTAACGATGTAAAAAATCAAATCTTTTATTTGTCGGATGATCTTTATTTTTTGCCAAAGTCTACAACCCGGGATATGGCGGAGTTTTATCGGGGCCTTTACACCACCTTTGATGCCCAAAAATTTGAGCGGCTGGGAGCCCAGTTCCCCATTGATTTGAACAAGCGGGTAAGCACCTTCAGTAAAGGCATGCGGCGTCAGGCAGCGCTGCTGGTGGCGCTGTGCTGCAACACCAACTACCTGCTGCTGGATGAGGCCTTTGACGGCCTTGACCCGGTGATACGTCTGATGGTGAAAAAATTATTGGCGGAAGAAATTGCCCAAAGAAACCTGACAGTTATTATTACCAGCCATAACCTACGTGAGCTGGAGGATCTATGCGACCAGATTGGCCTTTTGCATAAGGGTAAAATTTTGTTTGAGCGTGAACTGGATGAGCTGAAATTTGGCTTTTGTAAGGTGCAAGCCGCCTTTGACCACCCCGTAGACCCTGAGGCTTTGGGGCTTGAAATTTTGCAAAACCAGCAGCGCGGCAGCGTAATCAGCCTGCTGGTTCGCGGCAATGCCGAAGATACATTGGCCATACTTTCTAAAGAGAACCCCCTCTTTTCTGAGGCGGTGCCCCTGACACTGGAAGAAGTATTTATTGGAGAAATGGAGGCTGTGGGCTATGACTATAACAACATACTCCTCTGATTTTCGTTCTCGCAGCCTGCTGAAAGGCGCGCTTCGGAGAAATTTAGGCATTGGCGCTTATTTGACGGTGGCCATGGCTTTTTTCTTTCCATTACAATATGTGCTGGAGCTGGAGAGGCTGCGTCGTCACACCGGGTTGGGTAACGTTTATGGCAGTTATTCGTATACAAGATTTGCCGGGCCTGCCAATATTCATACCAGCCTTGCCCTTGGTGCAATGGTATTTATTCTGTTGGCGGCACCCATGGTGCTGTCTGTGGTGCAAAACAGCTATATGCACTCCCGCCGTGCGGTAGATTTATACCACAGCCTGCCAGTCACCAGAGGACAGCTGCTGCGGGTTAACGGCTTAGCGGTGTTTTTAGTAATTGCCATACCGCTGGTGCTGTGTTATCTGTTTATACTGGCAGTTGGCGGTGCATACGCTGCCCGTGGCTTTTTACCCGCTGCCTTTGTTTATGAGCCCTCAGCCATTTTGCTTGATTTGGCAGGCTGGCTCATTACGGAAATGGCCATTATAGCCGTGATGATGCTGGTGAGTGTTTTGGTTGGCAGCACCTTTGAAAACTTTGTGTTTGGGATAGAGCTTTTGGGTGCAGGCCCTCTGCTGGTGGGTATTTGCCAGCTGCTATTTCAATTTTACCTGGCCGGCTACAGTTCGACAATTGCAGTGGAAGATTTTGCCTACCTTTCTCCTGCTGCCATGATGATATGTCGGTATGCAGATTATGAAAGAGAAGGAGCCTTTGGCTACTATAACTGGATGATGCTGCTGTGGTTGGCTGCGGCGGTGGCGCTGTTTGCCCTTGCCTGCAAGCTGTATCGTCGACGCAAAAGTGAGGTTGCCCAAACCCCCGGTGTCAAAGGTGTTCTTGGAATAATCATTCGTGCCATTGCGGTTTTTGTTGGTGCTTCTGCCATTGGCAGCGTGTTTACCGCTTTTAACGGAAGAAGTGACAGCACCTTTGTGGTAGGGGTATGCATTGGCGGCTTTTTAACCATACTTTTAATAGAAGCAGTGTTAAACCGCGGATTTAAAGGGCTAAAAAAGGCCATGCCGGTGGCAGGAGCGCTGGTGGCGGCCGTTACAATTTTGGCAGTACTGCTGGTGGGCGGTGGCCTGGGGTATGAAACACGTCTGCCCAACGCAGGTAAGGTAGAAAGTGTTACCATCAATTATCGCGGACGGTTTACCTATGCCGGCAAGGCAATGGCAGGTTACCGCACCATGTGGTACGATACCGACCAGCGGGGAATGCAGGTTCCAAGATATAACTATGAGCTGGAAAGCAAAACTACCCTAACCTCTCCCGAAGCCATAGAAATTGTTTTGCAATACCATCAGTCTCTGATTGAGGCAAATATAAACAGAAACAGTGATACAACAGTTGCTGTGGATTATGAAAATGACATTAGTTATATAGACGGTAATATTCAATACCTGCTGAAGGGCGGAGAGATGAAGCGCTACTACAGTCTAGGCAATGCACAAAGCCGTCAGCTGCTGCTGGAGCTGGAAAGCGTAGAAGAGTTTCGCATAAAGACCAACCCTTTGTTCTGGATGGACCAGGAGGATATCACAGGCATTTTTGTGGCAGACCGCTTTGGCTTTGCTGACAGTGGAAGCATTGATGATATCAGTAAGATTTCCGCCATACTGGAAGCGTTGCGCACCGATATGGATGACGTAGATGCTGCACGGGTTGTGGCAGGCAATGCAAAGGTTGTTGGTTATTTGTTTATTGAGACAGCAGGAGATTCCTCTGGTACCGTACCACTGGAAAAAGACACTGCACTTTCCTTTAGTCTGCCGGTGATGGAGCATCACACCAATACTATCTCTGTACTTACCCGGCTTGGCCTCGAAAGCTATTTGCAGCAACCCTCCCTGGAAGACATGGAGTTTGTAGGTGTTACCGATTATGACTTTTCTAAGAGCAGCTACCGCAGTGATACGATTTGGCAGCTTAGCAGCTTTACCCCTTACCGCAACGTACAGCAGGAGATGCGTGAGTTTTCTTATCGTGAAACAGACCCTGTGCAGATGCTGGAGCTTTTGGAAAAAGCTTCTCCCATTTTGGCAAACACCAGCACTCAACAGGCATATTTATATGTCACACCCGTATGGAGTGACCGCATTGGTGTTTCCATGGCAATACCTCAGGAGGCAGTATCTCAGCAAGTTCAAGAGGCATTTCCGTACTTTAAGGAGAAATATGGGTATTACACTGTCCCAGAAACTACGGTGACCCAGGATGCCCCAGCTGCCATTGAGCAGTAAAGCTCAGTTTGTTGCCCGATAGCACAACAATAAAATTAACTTTTGTATTGGTATTATACAGGAAAAGCCCCCTCTTGTTTCAGTAAGAGGGGGCCTTGTCTTTGTTGATTGACCCATTCATTTATTGAAGATTTTGCAGGTATGCCTTTACAACCTGTACCGCCTGGGCAGAGGTAAGTACGGAAGTATCCAAACTCAAATGATAGCTGGTGGCAATGCCCCAGGGGACATCAGAGTAATAGTTGGAATAGCTGGCGCGGCGTTTATCTATTTTTTTAATTTTTTCGCTGGCGGCAGCAGGGTCCAAACCTTCCTCAGCACAGATTCTTTGCTCACGCACCTCTTCTTTTGCGTGGAAAAACAAATTGACACACCCCGTGCGGTCACGAAGAATGTAATCGGCGCACCGACCCACAATGACACATGGACCCTCGTCTGCCAGCTCCCGAATCACCTTGGACTGCATGACAAACAGCTTGTCGTTGGTTAAAATTTCAGAAAACTGAGGAATGCCCACCGTACCAAGGCCGTGGGTACCCATAGACAAGGAGTATAAAAAGCTGTTGGAGGGCATCTCGTCCGCACTTTCAAACAGTTCCTTGCTCAGGCCGCTTTTTTGGGCTGCCAAGGCAATCAGCTCTTTATCATAAAAGGTAATACCCAGCGCCTGCGCCAGCTGCCTGCCAATTTCACGGCCGCCGCTGCCATACTGCCTGCTGATGGTAACCACCAAATTGTTTTTGCCCATAGTAATATCTCCTTTCGGTTTGCAAGATACTATAACCGCTTGGGTTATGCCATTATTTTTACTGCCTTTGACAACACACTCCATTACTCAGGGGGCAAAGTCTAAATACAGTGATTGTGGCATAATGTACAGTTATAATATCAAAAGTCCAAATAAGATTCCATAAGATATCTTACAATTAATATATCATTATTTAGACAAAAATAAAAGATAGTATGTGTAAAATTTTATATACTATAAATAATTATCAAGAAGCGTGCATCAATTATAAGGTAATTGTCCACTAAATAAACAGAACATGAAGAAAGGTGATTGTAATGAAGCTTATAATGAAAATAACCGGGGCATTGCTGGCAGTGGTTATGCTGGCAGCCTGCGGCAACAATGTCAACCCAAAAGAAAGTGACGGAACCAGCAAACCGCCGGTTTCGTCCAGCCAGACATCTGACAAGGAAACCGAATCCCAAGAGCAGGAGGAGCAGGAGGAACCCCGTACCGGTGCAATCCCTGTGATGGATGCCGCTTTTTACCGCGGAACCATTACAGAGATAAAAGATGTGGGCGGCACAACGGTGTTTACGCTGTTGGGAGCTCCGGGCGCAGGCTTTGGCCCCGCCATTGATATTGCCTTTGGAGACAGCCCCCAAATTGAGTTTAATCCTGCAGATTTAAAAGTAGGCGACCAGGTAGAGGCATACTACGGTGTTCCGCTGGATACTGAAAAGATAGCTTATTTTAATGCTATTTCTGCCATAAAGTTGTTTGAAGAAGCTGCCACCAACTACAATGGCATTGTTGTAGAAATTGTACCAGGCAAAATCCCCGGAGAGGGCCGCCTGGTAATGAAAGCGTTGGATGCGAAGGAAACCACAGACCCAGAGGAGCAGATGCTGCAGCAGTTTGTGTTTAATTACGGCAGCCAAACTCGCTGGGTAAAAGGGGTTTCCCCCGAAGATGTAAAGCCGGGCGATAAGCTTAATATTTACCACAGGGGCATAGCAACCATGAGCATCCCCCCGCAGGGCATTCCTTTGGAGATTCGTGTCATGGCAGAAGATGACCGCCTTGCTGCTAACTAAAGAAAAATAAAAGTGAGTGCTCGTTGACCGCAAAACCAGAATAAAAAGCTTTGATAGATGAAGTTCTTGCATATTTATATGA
This sequence comes from Bacillota bacterium, assembly GCA_023431215.1. Lineage (GTDB taxonomy): Bacteria > Bacillota > Clostridia > Oscillospirales > Ruminococcaceae > Angelakisella. Next base: position 12,490 of record JAEYXR010000110.1, on the reverse strand, counting down.
AGAACACCCAGCCTGAGGATAATCTCCTCCCAGCTGGGTGTTCTTTTCTGTATGTGGTTATCTGCAAAAATGAACCACATACGATTCAATGGCGCTTTGAATGGTGGCAACAGCAGATTCGCGGTTGCTTACCTCATCAACGGCGGTGGTTTTGCCCTCCAGGTTTTTATAAACGCTGAAGAAATGGCGCATTTCCTCAAAGATATGGGCAGGCAGTTGAGAAATATCGGTGTAGCTGTTGTAGGTTGGGTCGCTCATGGGGATGGCAATGATTTTTTCGTCCCTGCGTCCGCTGTCAATCATAGAAATCATTCCTATGGGGTAGCAGCGAACCAGTGTCAGAGGTTCCAAAGGCTCGGAACACAGCACCAGTACATCCAGGGGGTCAAGGTCGTCGCCGTAGGTGCGGGGGATAAAGCCATAGTTGGCGGGATAGTGGGTTGAGGTATAAAGAATCCGATCTAAAATAATAAGTCCGGTTTCTTTGTCCAGCTCATATTTCTTTTTACTGCCTTTTGAAATCTCCACAACCGCCACAAAGTCCTCGGGCGAGATGCGCTTGGGAGAAATATCATGCCAGATATTGTTCATAGGAAGTTCCTTTCTTTTGTTCTTATTCATTTTCTGCCGTTGCCCAAAACACGCATGGCTACCTCATGCTGTTTTTCTGCCGAAAAACCGGGAACAAGGGGCATGTTTTTGGCAGCGCTCCAAATGGGCATCAGGGCATCAATGTCCTTCGCAGAAAAAGCGGGAAAAGATGTATCTGTAAGGTCCTCTACCAGCCGGCGAAGCGGCCCTGCAAACATGTTGACGGTGGTGTAAAGACGCTGAGCCTTTTGAGGTGCAGCAAGAGTACAGTGGTCAATAAAGTCGGGCAGATAAGCAGCACATGCCTGTCCATGGGGTACGTTGCAGCGCTCGGTCAGGACATAACCCATAAAATGGCAGAAGGCTGTGCCAGTAATGTCAATAGCCATACCGCCATAAATAGAGCCGATGTAAAGGTCGTCCCGCATGGCAAGGTCCGGCTCTGCACCGTCACGCAGCTTTTGCAGGGCAGGCAGAATTTTTTGAATAGCCAGCAGGGAGTAAGCCTCACTGAAGTCGTTGGAGTTGCTGAGGAAATAGCTTTCTACCGCATGGGAAAGAGCATCCAGAGCCGTGCTGACGGTGGTGCTGTGGCTTTGGGTGGCGGTGTAGCGGGGGTCGCCAAAGGAGATGCGTGCATAGCTGCGGTCGTTGCCCCAGGAAACTTTACGTCCGGTTTCGTCCTGGGTGAGAATGGAATAGCGTGTGACCTCACTGCCGGTGCCTGCGGTGGTACCCACCAGCACAAGGGGCAGGGCAGGTACTTTGTGGGGCTTATAAATGTCCATAAGCTCCATATCATTTGCAGCATATGCGGCAACCGCCTTGGCTGCATCCAGGGGAGAACCGCCGCCAATGCCGATGATAAAATCTGCTCCAAAAGCAGCAGCAGCCCGTCCACCCTGTGCACATACCGATGCCAGAGGGTTGGGGCCTATTTTGTTAAAAACATCCCACTCAATTCCTTCTTTGTCCAGGGCACGGGTGACATCGTCCAGTGCACCACAGGCTTTTGCACTGGTGCGGCCGGTAACAATCAAACATCTTGTGCCAAGGTCACGAAGATAAGCGCTGTTTTTTTCTATGCAGTTCTCGCCTACAACAAGGCGTACAGGCATATAAAAGCGATGTTCCATGGTTCAAAGTCAATCCTTTCACGTTTTGGCTGTCCTTTTATTTTAGTATAAGACCTAAGACTCAAAATAGCAACAGAAGTCACATACAATAACTATTGAGAAAGAACTTTTTATTAGATAGCCATTCTGTTTTTAGCCTGTAAGTGAGAAAGTGCAGAACCGGTGGGACACCTGCCTCATTGCAAGAACAGGACTTTAGTATGCAGCAATACATAGAGCTTTTTAAAAGTGAACTAGGCAGAAATAAAGACATTCACCAAGTCTGTCACCAGTTGCTTGTTACATTTTACCTCTTTTTTACATAAGAGTAGCAGTGCTTTTTACAAAGACTGGTTATACTAAAACCACAACAAAGAATAAAAGATTAACTCCCGAAAACGGGCTAAGAAAGGAAATGTACATGAACATGAAAAAAACAGCTGCCCTTGTTCTGGCTGCTGCCATGACCGCTGCAATGGTTGCCTGCGGAAACTCTAACCCTGCTACTTCTTCACAAAGCTCTACAGGTGCTGCTTCTTCTCAGGCAGATAAAAACCAATTTAAGGCAGACCATGAAATCACCGTAATCTCCCGTGAGGATGGCTCCGGCACCCGCGGTGCGTTTATTGAGCTGTTTGAGATTCTGGTAAAAGGCGCCGACGGCTCCAAAACCGACACAACCACCGAAGAAGCTATTATCGCCAACAAAACCGATGTAATGCTCCAGAGCGTCTCCGGTGACCAATACGCAGTAGGCTATGTTTCTCTTGGTTCTTTAAGCGATACCGTCAAGGCTGTAAAAATTGAGGGTGTTACCCCCACTGCCGAAGCCGTTTTGGATGGCAGCTACAAGGTAAGCCGCCCCTTTATGATTGCCACCAAGGGTGAGCCCGATGGTTTGGCAAAAGACTTTATCGACTTTATCCTTAGTGCCGACGGCCAGGCCGTCATTGGGAAAAGCTATGTGCCTGTAAGCAGCAGTGCCCCAGCCTATGCAGGCACCAAGCCCTCGGGAAAAATCGTCATCGGTGGTTCTTCCTCGGTATCTCCCATTATGGAAAAGCTGCGCGAAGCTTATCTGGCCATTAACCCCAGCGCAGAAATCGAGGTTCAGATGAGCGACTCTACCGCCGGCATGACCGGAGCAAAAGACGGTGTGTTTGATATCGGTATGGCCTCCCGTGAGCTAAAGGACAGTGAAAAAGCCGAGCTTACCGGTATCGCCATTGCGCAGGACGGCATTGCAGTTATTGTAAACCCCCAAAACCCCATAGAAGATATGACCTCTGACATGGTGAAAAATATCTTTACCGGGGAAGCTCTTACCTGGTCCGAAGTAAAATAAGACGGAAAATTTACGCAAGAGCTACCTACTCAATTCTCAATCTTCTACTTTTCATTTTTTCTCCTGAAATCTAAACAGCGGTGTTGCCTTCGCCCCTTACCCGAGGCGAAGGCAATACTGCGAGAAAGCGAGGTGCCGCTTTGCGTAAGGCACAGAACAAAAAAGAGACCTTGTTTGAAAAGCTGTTCTTTGTATGCGCCCTGACCTCTGTGGCCGCAGTACTGCTGATCTGCATCTTTTTGTTTGCAGGCGGTATTCCGGCTATGTTTGAGGTAGGGCTAAAAGATTTTTTGTTGGGTACCAAGTGGGCTCCAACCAACGAGCCTCCCTCCTTTGGCATTTTACCCATGATTTTAGGCAGTCTGTACATTACCGCCGGTGCCATTGTCATCGGTGTACCTGTTGGTATCCTCACTGCGGTGTTTATGGCACGGTGTTGCCCCAAATGGCTGTATAAAATATTATCTCCTGCTGTAGAGCTGCTGGCGGGTATACCCTCCGTAGTTTACGGCTTTTTTGGCTTGACGGTGCTGGTGCCCTTTGTGCGCAACACCTTTGGCGGCAACGGTATGAGCATCCTTACCGCCTCGCTGCTTTTAGGCTTTATGATTTTGCCCACCATTATCACCGTAAGCGAATCGGCCCTGCGGGCTGTGCCCCAGCATTATTACGAGGGTGCTCTGGCGCTGGGTGCCACCCACGAACGCTCTGTGTTTTGCGTGCTGCTTCCTGCGGCTATCTCCGGCATACTGGCTGCGGTGGTTTTGGGCGTGGGGCGTGCCATTGGCGAGACCATGGCGGTGATTATGGTGGCAGGCAACCAAACCCGTATGCCTAAGGGCATCCTTAAGGGAATCCGTACCCTCACTGCCAACATTGTAACAGAGATGGCCTATGCCGCCGACCTTCATCGAGAAGTACTTATTGCTACCGGTGTGGTACTGTTTGTTTTCATCCTGATTATCAACCTTGGGTTTGCTTACTTTAAAAGGAGGATGAAAAACAAATGAGCAGTAAAAAAAGCATGCGCAGCACATGGAAGACTTACCGCAACCACCCTTTTTCCTTTTTATTGCAGTTTTTGGTATGGGCTGCCGCCGTGGCAACACTTGCGGCACTGTTTTACCTCATTGGATATATTCTTATTAAGGGCGTGCCGCATTTAACAACGTCTTTGTTTTCTCTTACCTACAATACCGAAAATGTGTCACTATTTCCGGCCCTTATTAACACCATTCAAATGACGCTGTTGTCGCTGCTCATTGCCGCACCTCTGGGCATTTTTACAGCAGTATATCTGGTGGAATATGCCCGCAGAGGCAGCCGTGTGGTGGAGGTCATCCGCCTCACCGCCGAAACACTGTCCGGTATTCCTTCCATTGTTTATGGATTATTTGGTACCTTGTTTTTTGTTACCACTCTGGGGTGGGGACTTTCCATTCTGGCAGGTGCCTGCACCTTGTCTATTATGATACTCCCTCTGATTATCCGTACCACCGAGGAAGCGCTCATTTCGGTTCCCGACAGTTTTCGTGAGGGAAGCTTTGGTTTGGGTGCAGGCAAGCTGCGCACGGTGTTTAAGATTGTACTGCCCTCGGCCGTACCGGGCATTTTGGCAGGCGTTATCCTTGCCATTGGGCGCATTGTGGGAGAAACAGCGGCGCTGATTTATACTGCCGGTACCGTGGCGCAAATTCCCCCCAGTGTATTGGGTTCAGGACGTACCCTGGCCATTCATATGTACGCACTGTCCGGCGAAGGGCTGTATACCAACCAGGCCTATGCAACAGCGGTGGTTTTACTGATTCTGGTTTTAGGTATCAATACCCTTTCCGCATTGATTGCCCGCCGTGTAGCAAAATTTTAATAGTCGGCACTTAGTTTTCTGACACCTTATTGCCCCCCTGGCATCAGCCTGGGCTGGCAAACAAGAAAGGAAGGACCTACGGGTGAACAAATTTACAATCCGTTCCCTTGATTTATTTTATAATGATTTTAAGGCATTAAAAAATGTCAACCTTGACATTGAGGCAAAGAGAATTACCGCCTTTATTGGACCCTCCGGCTGCGGCAAGTCCACCCTGCTTAAAACCCTAAACCGCATGAATGACCTGGTGGAAGGCTGCCGGGTAGAGGGTAAGGTGCTGCTGGATGGCGAGGATATTTATGGCGACATTGACCTGAACCATCTGCGCAAGCGGGTGGGCATGGTATTTCAAAAACCCAACCCTTTTCCCATGAGCATTTACGACAACATTGCTTTTGGTCCCCGCACCCACGGTGTGCGCAGCAAGGGCAAGCTGGATGAGGTGGTAGAAAAAAGCCTGCGTGGCGCAGCCATTTGGGATGAAGTAAAAGACCGTCTGAACAGCCCGGCACTGGGGCTTTCCGGCGGGCAGCAGCAGCGCATGTGCATTGCCCGCGCTCTGGCGGTAGAACCGGAGGTGCTGCTGATGGATGAGCCCACCAGCGCCCTTGACCCCATCTCTACCTCCAAGATAGAGGACCTTGTGCTGGAGCTTCGTCAGGATTATACTATAGTTATTGTTACACACAATATGCAGCAGGCTACCCGTATCTCTGACACCACGGCATTCTTTTTGCTGGGCGAAATGGTAGAGGTGGGAAAGACAGAGGATGTATTCTCTATGCCAAAGGATAAGCGCACCGAGGAGTACATCACCGGAAGATTTGGTTGATGCTATAGATTCATTGGGCACACTTTTGATAAAGGAAGGGTAACAACCTATGAGAAATAGATTTGATAATGAGCTGGAGCTGCTCCATGGTGAGTTGATGGAGATGGGCCTCTTGATAGAAAATGCCATTGTAAGCGCTGTTGAGGCACTTACCAACCGTGATGCCGCCCAGGCGCAGCAGGCCATTGCCTTTGATGCCAATGTGGATGAAAAGGAAAAAGACATTGAGCGCCGCTGCCTGCGGCTGCTTTTACAACAGCAGCCGGTAGCAACCGATTTGCGGAAAATTTCTACCGCATTAAAGATGATTACCGATATGGAGCGTATTGGAGACCAGGCGGCAGATATTTCGGAAATTACGCTTTTGCTGCCTCAAAACAGTGACCTGAGCGGCCTGGAGGACATTCCCCGTATGGCGCAAATTACCATTGGCATGGTCAAAGACAGCATTGATGCCTATGTCCGTAAGGACCTGGATCTTGCAAATGCGGTAATTGCCCGTGACGACCAGGTAGATGAGCTGTTTGCGTGGGTGCGCCAGGAGCTGATAGACCTGATAAGGGACAAGAGTGAGAGCGGCAGCGAGGCGGTGGATATGCTGATGGTGGCAAAATACTTGGAGCGTATTGGCGACCATGCCACCAACATTGCGGAATGGGTGGTATTTTCCATCACCGGTGTTCATAAGGACGCCCGTATCATTTAAAGCGTTTCGGCAGCAGCCGGTAAACTGCATATATGGTGTGGCGTACCCTCTTATTGCATAAAACCACACCTGCTACAGGAGGAAAAACATGGAAAGAATTTATTGCGTGGAGGATGACGAGAGCATCCGGGAGCTGACTTTATACGCTCTGCGCAGCAGCGGTTTTGAGGTGCAGGGATTTGAGCGGGGCAGTGAGTTCTTTGCTGCTGCAAAAATAGCAAAGCCGGATCTTTTGCTGCTGGATATTATGCTGCCCGACGAGGACGGCCTTTCTATTTTGGCACGAATCCGTGCCGACGCAGAGCTTGCCCGTCTTCCTGTTATTTTGCTCACTGCCAAATCTACCGAATTTGATAAGGTGAAGGGCCTGGACAGTGGCGCCGACGATTATGTAGCCAAGCCCTTTGGTGTCATGGAGCTGCTTTCCAGGGTAAGAGCAGTGTTGCGCCGCACCATGTCGGAGCCCGAAAGCAAACAGAATATCCTGGAGTCTGACGGGATTTCTGTGGATATGGCAAGGCGTGTGGCCCATGTGGATGGGACAGAAGTAGTGCTGACCTATAAGGAATTTGAGCTGCTGGCCTTTTTGCTTCGAAACCGTGATTTGGCCCTAAGCCGCGACAAATTGATGGAGGCGGTATGGGGGTTTGACTTTGAAGGCGAAAGCCGTACGGTGGATATGCATATTAAATCCTTACGCCAAAAGCTGGGGAATCGGGGAGATTGTATTCAGACCGTGCGGGGTGTGGGTTATAAACTGACACTCACGGCTGGAAAGGAAGAGCATCTATGAAAAAAAAGATGTTCCGGGGCTTTTGTATTATTTCGGCAGGAGCAGCTTTGATGGCTGTTTTACTCAGCACCTGGGTATTTTGGGATGTATATTCCTCTCGGGTTCAGACCGATTTAAGAGAGCAATGTGCCGTCATCGCTTTTTCTGCTTCCAGAGAAGAGGATATGATGAGCTATTTGTCTGCCCTGCCGGGGCAAACCTCTGAAAACAGGGTGACGCTTATTGCTCCGGATGGAACTGTTCTACTGGATACCCGGGGAGCGGCGGCCACCATGGAAAATCACGCAGACAGGCCGGAAGTGATAGACGCCATCGACAAGGGACAGGGAGAAAGCGTAAGACGCTCTCCTACCTTGGGTGAGGCCACTTATTATTGCGCCCGCAGATTATCGGATGGCAATATTTTAAGAATCTCAGTGCGGCGAAACAGTGTGGCGGCACTGCTGGGTGTGGTAATATTACCGCTGATACTGGTGTTTTTGCTGCTGTGGGGCATCAGCATGTGGGCAGCCTCTTATTATACCAGGTACATGCTGAAACCTGTGGAGAAAATAGGCCGTGAGCTGGAAAACAACACGGAAAACCTGCCGGAGGATTATTATGAGGAGCTGACCCCCTTTGTCACCACCATCCGGCGACAAAAAAGCGAGCTGCGGCGGCAAATGGAAAAACTACGTCAGGAACGGGATACCATTGCAGACATTACCGGCAATATGCAGGAGGGCCTGGTGCTGATAGACGCCCAAAAAAATATTCTTTCCGTAAACCCCGCTGCGTTGGACCTGTTTGACGCCGGCCACTGGAACTATACAGGAAACAACATCCTTTGCCTTAGCCGGGATCCCCGTTTAAAAGAGGGGGTAGACGGAGCCCTTGAGGGCAAGGATTACAGCAGCATTATTCAATGCGGTGGCCGTATCTGCCGTATGATGATGAGCCCGGTTTTAAGGAATCAGGTAATAAACGGTGTTATTTTGTTCATTATGGACGTTACCCAGGAGCAAAAGAGCGAGCAGATGCGCCGTGAATTTTCGGCAAATGTTTCTCATGAGCTAAAAACTCCTCTGACGGCCATTTCGGGCTATGCCGAGGTCATTCAAACCGGTATGGCACAAAGCACCGAGGATGTAAAAAATTTTGCAGGGCGCATTACTGCCGAGGCATCCCGCCTGTTGGGGCTTATAGACGACATCATTCGTCTCAGCAGCTTGGATGAACACCATGAAATGCCCAAGGATGAGGCTGATTTGCTGGCGCTGTGCAGCAGTGTGGCAGAGGGGCTGGCCACAGCGGCACAAAAGCGTCAGGTAACCATCAGTGTCACCGGCGAGAGCTTCTCGGTACTGACGGTGCCCTCACTACTGCGGGAGCTGGTAGCAAACCTGGTGGACAACGCAGTCAAGTATAACAAAGAGGGCGGCTCTGTGGCAATTTCGGTAGAAAAGCAGGACAATAAGGCAATACTGCGAGTTACCGACACGGGCATCGGCATTCCTCAAGAAGCCTGGGCACGGGTGTTTGAGCGTTTTTACCGTGTGGATAAAAGCCGAAGCAAGCAGACCGGAGGTACTGGGCTGGGGTTGTCTATTGTAAAGCACATTGCCGAGCAGCTGGGTGGCGTGGTACGGCTGGAAAGTACTTTGGGCAAAGGCAGCACCTTTATTGTGGAACTACTCCTAAGCCAATAAAGCGCAAAACCAATAACAAAAGCCCCAGCGGAAGTTGCTTCCGCTGGGGCTTTTTTGGCGTTTGTGTCTGTAATCCCTTGAGTGGGCGTTACTCCGGAGCCTTGGTGCCAATATAATTGGCGGGGTCTAACGAACCGTCTTGATAGCGGATTTCAAAGTGCAGGTGGTTGCCTGTAGCGTTGCCGGTGCGGCCCACACCACCGATCTGTTGCCCTTGCACCACCTTGTCACCCTCTGCCACGTTAATGGAGTTTAGCTGGGCATAACGGGTTATCCAGCCATCTCCGTGGTTAATGTCAATTCGTTTGCCATAAGGCCAGACGGAGTGTTCATCCACATACATCACGGTGCCGCCCCGGGCTGCCAGCACAGGAGTACCTGCTTTTGCAGCAATATCCAAACCGGTGTGCCCTGGGTAGCTGTTAAAGCCGGCAGAAAGATATCCACCGTCTACCGGCCACACAAAAGCGTTCAGCAACACTTCGTCCGTAGCAGTGGGCTCCGAAGTAAGGGTTCCCACCATTTGTTTTTCTGTTATGGGAGAAACCAAGACTTCCTCTGACAAAATCTCGGTAAAAATAACCTCTCCGTCACGGTAGGTTCGGCGGGCCGTAATACGCTTTAGGCCCTCCTTACCGGGGACTAAGATAGCCCGGTAATCCGAAAAAAATTCATCGCTGTACTGTAGCTCCTGTTCAAAGGGGATGGCTTCCTCGTAGGTCTCCTCCTTCACAAGGTCTTGGCTTTGGGGCACAATGCCAACCAAGGAGCTATTGTCTGCAGCAGGGGGAGGGACATTTTGAGACAAGGTGTTCTTGGTTTGTGTCTCGGGTAGCTGTTTGGAGTCTTGTGGGGTTAATGACCATGCGCAAAGAAGACCCAAAGCGGCCACAACAAGTAATAATACAAGGGACAAAAACAGCTTACGTTTACTTATCGTTTTAAAAGTCATAATTCGGTGTAATCTCCTTTTGACCTCCTTGGCCCCACTACTCATAGGGGCACATAACACACACTTTACATGGTTGCGGTAGGACAACACGCGCAAAATAGTATTGCCGTAAATTTTACGTTGTGCGGTGGTCATATTTGCTGTAACATATTCATCGCAAGACTCCTCACACAAAGAATCCATGCGCCGTACCAGCAAATAGGCAAAAGGGTTAAACCAGTGAATACTTAGGCAGACCAGACTTAGTGCCTTTAGCCACAAATCTCCACGGCGGATATGCGCTGTCTCATGGGACAGAATCATCTGTGTCTCCTCGGCAGAAAAAGCAACCTCCGGCAGAAAGATAGCGGGGTGAAAAAGCCCTGCCGCCATAGGGGTGCTGACAAGACTGGTGCGGAGGACAGGTGTTGCACTGCCGCTTGGTTGTGTTATAAAAACACCACTTTTGATTAGACTGCGGCGAAGCTGCAGATAGTTTGCAAGTCTCCCCACAAATAAAACAACAGCAATGGAAAACCATAACCATATGAGCAGTGATGCAGGGTCAGCAAAGGGTAAGACAGAAAAGACAGGGGCATCTGGCGGTGGGGGAAGGGGAGCCTGTGTGGCAACCATAGTAGGGGGTAATGCAACAGTAGCCATAGGCACTGTGGGTGCTAAAGATTTTGGAATGAAACCACCAACCCCTAAAAATAATAGAGATGGAACAAGCAGAGCCCGATACTGCCAGGTTTTAGTAAGATAGCGGTCAGCCAAGGGTGCAAACAGGCAGAGCAGCAGTAAAACAAAAGAACCTGTCGCTGTTGCATGGAACAGCACTTGTAGTATCTTCATACTCATGGCTTTTCCTCATATTTTTGTTGAAACCACGTTTTCAGTTCTTCTAGCTCTTGGTTTGTCAGCTCATCATCAGCCAAAGAGGCCAAAAAGCTTTTAACACTGCCACGATGCACATCCTCCAAGAAAGCCCGGGTAGTTAGGTTTTGATGCTGCTGGCGGGTGATGATGGGGGTATACTGATTGACCTTTCCCAGCAGGGTTTTGGTTAAATAACCCTTTTCCATCAGTCTGGCCAGCAGTGTAGAAAGGGTGGAAGTTTTCCAGCCTTTTTCCTCTTTAAAAATTTGCAGAAGATGAGAGACAGTAACCGGAGGCTTTTGATTCCACATTACCTCCATGACCTCTAGCTCTGTTTCAGACAATTTTGCGGGTTTGTTCATAGTGGTACCTCCTATAAACTGCTACAAGTTGTAGTAGCTTTAATATACTACGTGTTGTAGCAGTTGTCAACACAAAAGAATCAGGAGGAGCAAAAACTCCTCCTGATTCTTTCAGCTATAGTAGTTTAGCAGATATGCTCTCATTTTTCGAGTATGATACAGTTCGGCGGTGAGTGTTTCCATGCGCTTTTGAAGCTTAAGAGCCTCCAGCCCCCGAACACCCGGTGCTTCGCTTTTTAATTGATTGAGGCGATGCTCCAGCAGGTTGGCCGACTGCTCGTACTCCTGAGCTAAGGTGATAAGGTCGCTCATCTTAAAATCCTCCGTTGTCTTATGCTCATTTGGTACATGTGCCTGGGGGCGCTTATTGTACCAAGTTTTGGGCAGCATAATAGGTCTTTGTTGCTTGACTGTACTGCCCATATGGAACAAATGGCAAAGCCGCTCCAAGGGAGAAGAACGGCAAAGGCATAACAGGGTAACGGCTCCTGTTAGAACGTATGTTCTAAATTTATAGTAGCATGGATACTTTGGTAAGTCAACAAAAGGCCAAACAAATCACAAAGGCTGTCCAAAAGTACGGACATTAAACAAAAATTGATGGGTTTGTATCGATATAAAAATGTCGTATAAAATAAGATATTGTCTAAAAAATTTAGGTATGTTATCATAATAAACGTATACCTTTAGAGAATAAGAGCTAACAACGGAAGTGCATATCAAAAAGCAGCACTGTTTTTTGATAAAACCCAATTTTTTGTTCTATAAGGGTAATCAACACCGAGGATATTATCTCGGCTAAAGCAGGAGGATGAGATGAAAATCATCATAGCAGGTGATGGAAAAGTAGGGCTGGCTCTGACACGACAATTGGCACACGAAGGACATGAGCTGGTGGTGATAGATTCCAACCAGAGGGTTCTGGAACAAAGCCTGCATAAATGTGACGTTATGACCGTACAAGGCAACTGTGCCACAATGTCTACCTTACGCAACGCCAAGGTTGAGGATGCCGAGCTGCTGATTGCAGCCACCAGTGCCGATGAGATTAATTTACTGTGCTGCCTGACAGCCCGCAATATGAACCCCTTGTTGCATACCATTGCCCGGGTGCGCAGCCCGGAATATTTGGAGCAGATTTTTTCTATGCAGGAGGATTTTGGGCTTTCTCTTACCATTAATCCTGAACGCGCCGCAGCACAGGAGATTTTACGGCTTTTGCAGTTTCCCGGCTTTTTAAAGCGGGAAACCTTTGGCAAAGGCAGGGTAGAAATTGTGGAGCTGCGTGTGCAGGCAGACGGCCTTCTGGAAAATGTAGAGTTAAGCCGTCTTACTCAGGTGCTGGTGTGCAAGGTGCTGGGGTGTGCGGTTGTACGGTGGG
>JAEYXR010000085.1 GCA_023431215.1 Bacillota bacterium | reverse complement strand
GGATACAACCCCGGCAACCTCACTAAGAGGGATGTCCATTTGGTCGGCAATGTGCTCCTGCAGTTCCAGCGGAAGATACCCGTAAATTCCTTGTGCCAGATGCAGCACCTGGATTAGGCTCCCCTCCTTGTCTCGATATAGATCGATGACATTGTCAATCTGCTGATAAAGCCGTTCCTTTTCCTCCACGGAGCAGCTGCAGACAGGTGCTTGAGTTTGCATAAAATGCCTCCTCTCATTATAGCCAAGTATTGATTGATAAAATTATAACAAGTATATGTTATGAAAATATGATGCTTATTACCATTTATGTATTAAATGCATATATTTTTATCACATTTTAATCACAAATAGGTCATATCGACCTTTTATTCTTTCATATCAATAACTTTTTAAAATAATTATATAATCTGTTTTGTAGTAAGGGGTTTATATCTTAATTATTTAGAGTTCAACTAGCAGCACTGTATAACTATCCTTTCCTAATATCAGTCCCAAGGTGTGCTTATAGAAAAAATTTTATGATAAGTCCTATGGCGTATTTAATCGCAGTCCACACCAGATAGAAAATAACATTATATAGGTATGCCTGTTAAGGGTACCTTTGTTTTTTGTTTGTGCAAAAATTAAAAATAAAACTGCCAAGGAAAGCCCCATTGGCGCCAATAAGCTGATATTTAATCCCAGCTTGGCCGGGGGCAGTGAACTGGATAAGAGTGCCAATGTCAGAGGTTGCTTTACCAGTTTGGATTTAAAAGGCAGTAGCTAATCGGTTGATAAAACCGAAAAACTACTCCCTTTACTTCAGAACTATATTGAATTGTTTCTTTTCTTATTTTGTATATGGTTCAGTTTTAATTCACGCCCCTGTGTGAGGGGCGACCGTACTTCCCGGACTTGAATTATGCCATTGTCGGGTTTCAATTCACGCCCATGTGTGAGGGGCGACGCTAGTAACCGCAAGGAACGGCCTGATCTTCGATAAGGAAAAATGCACATAGTCCGCCTGTTACTTCCTTTCTACTTTTAAATGAGGTGAGTAGTTTCCTCCAATAGAATCACGGAATGTACGCACGATACTCCCAATGTACACTGGGGAGGACACACAGATTAGGGAGGTCACTATTACGGCTGGCAATGTACTGTCAATCATTCCTTTTACCCTTGCATTAGTTTTGGATTTTGCCACCCGCGATGCATTTTTAGCCATGATTTGTACCATTGTTGTAGGAGCAGTTATGCTTAACGGCTTAATTGAGGTATTTTATCTGGAGGGCGCAAAGACTATAATTGACAACTTCTCCGGCGACTCTCCCAAGGAGTACACACTGTAAGAAAGTCAATAAATCTTTGAAGTGGGATGCTACTCCCCACCGATGGTAAATTCCAAGAGCCATAAGGCCGATTCGGTGTAATTCCGAAGCCAACAGTAATAGTTTAAATGAAAAAAGATGTAGCGTATTACCGCTTGACGGCGGTAATACGCTACATCTTTTTCGGTTGCCGCGCCAGCGGCGAGAAAAAGGCAATTAAAACAACTCCCATCCTGGTAAGGAGCAACATGAATTTTCAAAACAAAACCCGCATCCTCGTATCCGTGGCGATGCTATCCGCTGTGGCCTATCTGCTGGCATTTATCGAAATTCAAGTGCCGCTTTCACCGTCCTTTGCAAAAATAGGCTATTTCCGACTTACCGGCGCTAATTGCAGCGTTTGCCTTTGGCCCATTATCTAGTGCGATGGTCGAGCTAATTAAATACGGTTTGCAACTGATTTTTATAAATATGGCAGATGTTGACTTTAAATCTGGACTCATTTATTAGAAATACAAAATAAAAAAGATAGCTCCACTCGTTTTTCTCGTCGGCAGCATTTTGATAGTAGCGGCGGTGGGTGCTCTGAATTATTTTGTGAGCTGCCTATGTATGAAAACTTCATGCCTATCGACCAAGCAACGGACTTTATTCCATTTATCCAAATAAAGCTGGATTCGTGCTTTGGAACACCAATCCTTTCAAACTATTGAAAGATTGGTGACTTCACTTATCACGATGCTGTTTATAAACCCTTGACCCCCTACCATGAAGGCCTTTTAAAGATGGCAAGGTGAGTTTTGAGGTTGCGAAAACTTCAGCAAATTCCAACGTGTGCCCATTAAACACAATTGTGATGCTCTGCTCTATTCTTTACACTGAAAAAATTGCCCTCACAGTCTCTCCTCCACATAGGTGAGCAGCGCTGTACCACTACCCTTTATAGTGTAGCAGCCGCTACCGGCTTCAATAAAAACAGTGTCGCCCTTTTGGGCCTGCATCTGTTTTGCCAAAAGCGTGATGGATAATTCGCCTTCTATAACCAAAAGACAATGGAAGCTGTCTCTGCCGCATACCTTTTCTATCCTACCACTAATGTCAAGCTTATCTACCGTAAAGTAATTGCAGCTTGCCAGATGACCATTTTTTAGTTCCAGTTGCTGTGTTGGCTCAAGCTTTGCCACATCACAGGCTTTATCTATATGTAACTCCCGTTGGTGGCCATCCTTATCTGTCCTGTTATAATCATAGACACGATAGGTCACATTGCTGTTCTGCTGCACCTCGGCAATGAGACAACCAGCCCCTATAGCATGGATAGTTCCTGCTTCTATAAAAAAGCTATCGCCTTTGTGCACCGGTACCCAACGCAGCAGGTCACAAACTGTGCCATTCTCAATGGCCTGCTGCAATCCTGCCTTGGTTACCTTCTGCTTTAGGCCATAGTAGATGCCTGCGTCAGGGGTGGCATCCACGATGTACCACATTTCGGTCTTACCCTGCTGCCCCTCATGCTCCTTGGCATAGGCATCATCCGGGTGCACCTGGATAGACAGGTTTTGACGTGCGTCAATCAGCTTGATTAACACCGGAAATGTAGCAAACCTAGCACACGCTGTGCCGCAAGCGGTAGGATGCTGCTTGATGTAGTCGGTTAGGGTTTGGTCTGTGCCACAAAGTCTGCTTTCTCCGTCTTTATGGCAGGATAGCTCCCATGTTTCTGCAAGAATGGGGCTATCTGATGCTTTTCCGTACTCTTCTTTAAGCCGTGTACCGCCCCATAGGTAGTCCTTGCAGACGGGCTCTAATTGATACATCATCGCCCTTCCTCCAACGAATCATGAGACTTCAGTGCGGCAGCAAAGAAGCGCAGCCAGTATCTCTCCGCCTGCTGTGCCTCCAACCTGCGGCAGCCACCCTGCAAATTTAAGCCATCCACTGTGCAGAGCTGTGGCTCAACACACAAAAAGCCCTTTCCACCGCCCCCGTTATACAGCACCCACTGGTTAAATTCCGTAGAGGTCTCCAGGCCAAATTTTCCAATGTACGCAGTATGTCCAGATGCCGTATAGTAACCTGCGATGGACAGGCCACGAGAGCAAAATCCGCTGCGTAGCTGCGTTTGCTGCTGTATCAGCGGAAGCAACCTGCCCGTTGGCAGCAGCCTGTCATCTCGCTCCCAGTGGCTGCCAATGGGTACAGATGCAAATTCTGGTTCTACAAATGTGGTATGGAACCCCAGCGCCACTGGCATTGGACACTCTCCATCGTTGTGAAGCTCAATTTTTAGCAGTAAACCATCACTGCCAAGCTGGTAGTGCAGTGCTATGGTAAAGGGAAAGGGGAACCGCTCCCCTTTATTTTGATAGCGGCAGCATAAGTCAAATTGCCCCACCTCCACTACATCAAATGGTGCGTTATACAGCTGCCCATGTAGATGATTCCGGTGCTCCAACTCGTTAATTGGTAGCTGATACGCCTGCCCTTCAAAGGTGAATTTGCCGTCGCGGGTGCGGTTTGGTGGTAGCAACAATGGGTTTCCATATAGATAGGGACTGTCACTATCCAACAGCGACAACGATGGTGGAGTCCTCAAAATAGGCTCACCGCAATAGCTGAGGGCGATTAAGTTGGCCCCCCATGCAGGCAAGACAGATGCCTTCCATTTTTCGTTATGTAGCGTTATCATTTTGGTCTTCATGACAATCCTCTTTTCTATTGCACTATTTTGACAAATGTTGTGTTTTTTGTATGCCATGATAGAAATTGTGTTACTTTGATTGCCTGATCTGTCAAAAGCAGATATAATAAATATGATTTGTTAACTAAAATACGACGGGAGTGACGAAATGAAATCCAGTTTTTCGCTGCGTGGCAAGCTGGTTTTGCTGATTTGCTTTGCCAGCTTGCTCACCTTTGCCATCTCGTCATTTGTATTTTTTTACTCCATTAAGACGCTGTACAAAGACATGGTTTACGGCAATCTAGAATCCCTATTGCAAGAAATTGATACCAATGTAGCATCCAGCCTTTCCTCCATTGACAAAACCGCAAAGAACATTGTGTTGGGAAACTCCCTGCATCAATTTTTAATGGATGGAGCCAACCTAGCTGCTCTAGATGAAATTGACCAGGTTAAGCTACGCAATAACATCGAAAAAGAAATATCCAACCAAATGCTTTTTAACAATGCCTTTGAGGATGGGCTCATTAAGTCCATCAATCTATATCTGGATGACCGTACTATTGCTTTTTTGTCACAAGACAGCAGTATCTCACACAAGGATTCGCCCGCTATCCGCCAAGTTTACCGCACCATGCAGCAGAGCTCTGTTTTTGAAGCACAATTTTTTGCTCCCACAGCTTCTGACCCCTACCTACACTTCGCATACCGCATCAGCTCGCTGGATCACTCTAACCGAGCTGTCTATCTGATTATTTCAACCCATCGGGAACAGCTGCTGGACAAATATCAATCAATCTTGGACTACGAGGGTGCCGCACTGTACTTATCCAACAAGGATGGCACTGTGCTGCTCTCCAACAATCGCCAGATGGAAGGAAGCCCGATGCCGCAGGACATTGGTGAATTATGCACCTGGGGAAAAATGACTTCTCAGCAAATAGAGGGAGCAACCTTTCTTTTTTCCTCTCAGTGGCTTAATCGGCATAACTACCTCACTGCGGTTTTGGTGCCTGAGCGAGGCCTGACTCATGAAATTTACAAGGCTATGCAAAAATATCTCATCCTATTTGTGGCAGTGGTGGTGGGTATCGGCTTAATTGTGCTGTATCTATCACTGAGAATCACAGCCTTTACTGGTACCTTTGTTTCGGGACTGCAACGCTTTGGCGAGGGTGATTTTACCGTCAAGCTGCCTCGCTACCGTGATTCCGATTTGGACCAAATCAGCTTAACCTTTAATCAGATGACGGAGCGTATCAATACACTGGTGGAGGATGGCTATAAAAAGCAGCTATTGATTCAGCAAATGGATATTGCTTTATTGCAGTCTCAAATGAACCCCCACTTTTTGTTTAATGTCCTTTTTACCATAAGCACACGCGCTAAGATAACTGGAGATGACCTTCAATTCCAGATGGTTCAAGCACTGACCCGTCTGCTGCGTGCCAGCCTGCATAAAAAGAATGAAATTAAAGTAAAAGTTTCTCAGGAGCTTGAATACGTCCAATCCTATTTGTACATCCAGCAAGTACGCATTGGTGAGCGGCTACAATATGATATTTTTATGGAGGAAGCTGACATTGCCGATCTCTATATTCCTCGCCTTTCCATCCAACCGCTAGTAGAAAATGCAGTTTTGCACGGAATCAGTCCGCTGTCAGAACCCGGACATATTTCAATTAATCTACAATACAGCGGAGATCTGCTGCAAATCATTGTTGAGGATAATGGCGCAGGCTTTGATATTAATGAACCAGCCCCAAGCAAACAAAATGACAGCTCCAATCACATTGCCCTGCAGAATTTAAGAGATCGCATCCGCCTTATTTACGGGGAAGCCTATGGAGTTACTGTTCAATCAGCACCGGGCCAGGGCTGCCGTGCTGTCATCACTTTGCCCAAAGACACAGGAGGTAACTATGCCGTATCAGGTCTTGATTGCAGATGACGAAGAAATTATCCGACAGGGGATGCCCTACTTACTGGATTGGACTGCGCTGGATTGCACCATGGTGGCACAAGTTGCAAATGGTCAAGAGGCCATTCGCTATATTGAAAACCACCCCAGTGGTGTAGACATTATAGTTTCTGATATTAGAATGCCAATTGTAGACGGGCTATCGGTTGCACGATACGTTGCCCAAAGCAATTTGCCCATTCAGGTTATCATCCTTACGGCTTATGCCGACTTTTCTTATGCGCAGGAAGCTATTCAGTACTCTGTTACTGACTTTATCTTAAAGAGTGATATTGCAGAAGGGCTGCCGACTGCCGTGAACAAAGCCAAGGAGCTATTGTTTAAGAAGAGGCAGGAGCACAAGAGGGTGCTGGATGCTGAGTATATCTTTAAAAAAAGCAAGCGAACCCAAATGGAAAATCTGCTGCGGGGCTCCCTCCAAGGTACAGTGCCTCCTATTCTTCCCGAAGCATTGCGAGCCTCTTGCCGATATTATCTGGCAGTTTATGAGATTTCCCAGTGTCGTCAGGTTTCTCGCAACACCGATGCCCCAATGATGGTGGAAACAAACATCATTACTGTAGCCCTCAAGGATTATGAAACGGTAACCATTACACTCTCCCCCACCCAATATTGCAGCCTCATCTTTTTTGATCACCCACAGCAAACCATCCATGGCTTACTTAAGGGGTTTCACGACATCATCAGCATACTGGAAGGCTATGCTCAAACCACTGTCTTTGTGGGGGTGAGCCTTCAGCATACTTCCCTTACAAGCCTTTCTGCCGCCTATCAGCAAGCAATTGGCGCTCTTAACGACAGCGTCATCCATCACAACAAGGTCAACCTATATTCCAAAGCAGCTCTGCGCCCTTCCTCAGACTCCAGCAAGCTGCCACATATCCAGCAGTTTATCACCAGCTTTATAGATACCCTAAAATCTGATCACCCTGATGAAATTTTACCTATGTTGGAACAGTATCACAGCGATTTTTTGGCAGGCGGAGGTGCTTTGGAGGCATTTAAACTCAATATCCTGCTGATTTACACCACTCTAACATCCGATGTTGGGCAGATGGATGTCCATGATCAGTGGGAAAACCTGCACGCAGATGAGGTGTTTTATCAGGCAGTGGAATCCTCCCGAACCTTTCGCGGTGTGTACAATTCGTTGCACCGATTTATTTCTCTGTATCTGGAAATTTTAAAAGAGTCCAAGGGCTTGCAAAATAATCTCATCCGCCAGGTCAGCAGTTACATCCACAAAAACTACAATCAAAACATCAATTTACAGACCATTGCAGATACCTTTATGGTAAGCAGCGGATATTTGAGCCGCCTGTACCGCAAAGAAACTGGTGTTTCGCTGATTACTGCACTTAACACACGCCGTATGGAGGTTGCAAAAAGGCTACTGGCAGACCCAACCAATAAGGTATTTGAAGTGGCCAAAATCGTTGGCATTGAGGACCCTACCTACTTCACGCATCTATTTACCAAATATACAGGAATGAACCCAACCAGCTATCGTAATCAATAATATAAAGAGGGTGTGGCAGATGCTGTTGTAGCATTTACCACACCCTCTTTCCTGTCAGGATAGAATCCAATCAGGTAGGCTGCTTTGCTGCGCATCCCAAAAGATGTGCAGTATCGGGGCACCTGCTTGGACTGAGCTTTTTAAGCTTCAGTTGTTGAAGCTGTCGGTGCAGCGCCGTGCCAAACAGCGGATATGCCTTAGAAATTTGTCCTCCCAGTATCAGCGCCTCCGGCTTTATATCCTGTAGCACCGGCAACAGTATCTCGCCCAGCATTTGCCCGGTCTCTTCAAAAGTTTCCTGCGCCGGCAGGTCACCCATTTGAGCAAGCTGGGCTATCTGTGCTACATCAATCTGTGGGGGCGCATCCGGCACCCGGGCAAAGTAACGGTTGCGAATGCCCCGGCGAGAAACATATTCCTCGGCTGTGCTTGTCAAAAATGGACGATTGTACAGAGAACATCCTGGCCCCCCCTGTGAATTTAGCTGGATAATACCCTTTTGCTTGTATGCAAAGCCTAATCCAGTACCTAGCATCACCCCTGCCAACGAATCAAAACCCTGTCCCTCACCACGCCAACATTCGCCTAACAAAAACGCTGTGGAATCATGGAGAAAGTGAATAGGAAGATCTCCGGCAGCCTCTGCAATCCAGGGACGTAACGGTACGCCGTAAATCGATTTAAATTTATGCAGCATCCGGCTTTCCCCGGCCTGGTAGTCAAAGGGGCCGGGGGTATCCACTCCAATGGAGGTAACAGAGGCGCCTGCTTCTTCGGCTTTTTTCAGCTGTACCTCCACCAAAGTTTGATAAGCTCTTTTAATCGTCTCGCCGTCTCCCGCGCTATCTACAGGAAAGGAGATGCGCGAGCCCTCTAAAATATACCCTTCTGATGTAACCAAGCCCGACTTAAAATAGGTGCCGCCTGCGTCTATCGCCAGTGTCAGTGTATTGCCTGCCATAGCAGTTCCTCCTCAAAAAGCACCTTAAGGCAACTGTGGCTTAAGCATTGTCTTGTGTTCAATGCAGGTGGTGCCCTTGCGCAGATTGATTACCTCATAGGGGCCAAAATCAGCAGGTACTACCACAATGTCTAGGTAATTTTGGGTAAAGCTGCGGCTTGGATCTTTTTTAGAGCGTATCAAAGCCTGCTCGCCATCCACCAGCGTCAACACATGAAAGTCTCCTGCGGTATCGTCCTCTACGGTGGAGACAAAGCGTACGTTACGCAGTGAGAAATAGAGCAGATCATGCTCACCAACCACAAACTCCTCCCAGTCGCTTCCGCTGCGCAGGGTACGTTTGCCGCCGTTTACCAGATTGCTTGCAACCCAGTCTGCAGTAAAGCCACGTTGCAGCACCTTATCACCGTGATAGGTATGAATGGGACGAGGATTACCATCCAGGTCTTTGCGCAGATAGTCATACATTTTATAGGTGTAGGATCCAACGGTCAGACTGCCAATTTCAAGAATCAACTGGTTACGTCCCGATGCATGAATGGTTCCAGCGGGAATCATCACCTGAGTACCGGGCTTGGAATCCACACTATAAACATACTTTTGGTAATCCACCGATGTCCCCTGCTCCTCGGAACGGCGGACATC
>JAEYXR010000003.1 GCA_023431215.1 Bacillota bacterium | reverse complement strand
CAAAAGAGCGTTTTGATGGCCCCGGTTATGGGCAAGCTTAATACCCTCAAACAACTCACATTCCTGGTGCAAACCACAAATAAGCTCCCAGGTGCGATCCTTGGAGCCGTCGTTTACCAGCAAAATGCGGCTTTGGGGGGTAACGGTGCCCTGGGCAATTAAGTCCTCCAGCTTTTGTCTCAGCCGCTTTGAGGTTTCGGGAAGAACCTCTTCTTCGTTATAGCAGGGTACTACAATTTTTAAAGTGTCCATCAAATGACCACCTTTATTCACATATTTTCCTGTTTATGGACAAAAGGAAATATGGTTTATCAAACAAGTTGTGTTGTGGAATTTATATGATTGCCGTCCCAATTTCACACTCTTAAACATGTTTTTTACAGCATTTGTATATTTGAGCCGAGAAACCCTCAAAAAGCCTCATACCTTATCATTGCGTTTTAAAAGGAATGATATACAAAAAGATGAAAATATTTTACCATAATTCGTTATTTTTAATGATACAAAAACTTGAACTAAAAGTCAATGTTGGCGTATGTAAATAGGATGGACATGTTAAAATTGTGACCGCTATTTTACAAAATGATGCTTTTGCCGGGTTAAGGAGTAATAAACCCTATATAGCTTAAATTTTGCTGTTAATTCTTCCATGGGTATGTGCCCAAGCTATAAACTTGTTTCTGCTTTTTTTCAGAGGCGCTAACAACAATGGTTTGACGCAGTATGACAGCTTAATGCTGATAGAAAAAAATATATTTTGAATCACCAATATTGTGTTGACAAATAATATTATACGCCATATAATATTAAACGTAGAACAATACTATATTTAAAACAAAGGGGAAGGTGCTGAAATGATATTTAGCGTAAATGCAGCGCTGATGGACGCCATTGTTTTATCGGTGGTGGCCAGAGAAGGCACCTATGGATACAAAATTACGCAGGATATCCGCTCTGTGATAGAGGTTTCGGAGTCTACATTGTATCCTGTGCTGAGACGCTTGCAGAGGGATGACTTTTTGGAGGTATACGACCAGGAGTTTGCAGGACGCAACCGGCGATATTATAAGATTACCCCAAAGGGCCGGTCACAGCTTCAATTTTTTTGCCGTGAATGGGCCGACTATAAGGGCCGCATTGACAGTGTCTTAAGCACCGATGATGGAGGAAAGAGCCATGACCAAGAATGAGTTTATGTATCAGCTGGCAGAGCAGCTGCTGCCACTGCCGGCAGAAGAAAGAGTAGCGGCATTAAAATATTATGATGAATATTTTGAAGAAGCAGGACCGGAAAATGTAGACAGAGTCATTGCAGAATTGGGCTCACCTTCTGAGGTGGCAAAGGGAATTTTGGCAGATTATGCACAAAACAACCCCGGCTGGCGCCCACGGGGCGACACAAAAGGCGCCGGCAATGTCCCTCCCGGTGAGGAAAGAGCCTATGCTGCTGCGGCACCAGTAACCGGCAGCAAGGTTTCAAAAGGTTGGATATGGGTCATTGCGCTGCTTCTTACCAGCCCCATTTGGTTCCCCGTTGTGGTGGCGGTATTGGGCGTGGTATTTGGGGTAATAACAGCAGCCGTAGTAATTCTATTTGCCCTTGCCCTGGTGGCTGCCTGTATTTGCATCGCCGGGGTGATAGTAGGATTTTGTAGTATAGGGGTCTTATTTGTAACACCCCCTGTAGGACTGCTGGGACTGGGTACCGGTCTGGTGCTTACCGGTTTAGGTCTTTTGGGTGTCATTGGTATGCTTTGGGTTATGGGCAAGGTGGTGCCGCCTGTGGTACGCTGGTTTGTAGACCTTTGCCGTAAGCCGTTTTACGGTGCACAAAGGAGGCAGGGGGTATGAATCGTTTTTGCAAAGCAACAGCGGCAATTGCCGGCGGCCTGATTGCATTGGGTCTTGTTTTTGGTTTGATAGGAACGCTACTGGGCGGGAGATTCTTTCAAATGGGGTCTTATTTACCCAGTTATTGGATGACGATGCCGGGGAAAGTAATATCTGGCAGCGGAGATTGGGGAATACCCGGCAGCAATAGTTTTTCTCAAAGCTATTCCAGGATCTCCAGTCTTGAAGTAGAAAGCGGTATGGCGCAGGTTACCATAAAAGAGGGCAGCGAGTTTGCAGTAAAAGCGGAAGGTATTGCCCGGCACCGTTTTGAAAGCATACAAGAGGACGGTACGCTGATTGTGCGCTGTGAGCCGCGAGAAAATGCCGGATTCCACCGAAAAAGCAGTGATGCGCCGAAGGTAACCATTACGGTACCAAAGGGCTTTGTAGCAGAAGAGCTGGAACTGGAAATTGGCATGGGTAGCCTAAAAGCCAGCGGACTAAGAAGTAAAAATTGCATTATTGATGTTGGTATGGGCGAAGCTGTTTTGACAGACTTTACTTCAGAGGGCGGGACCCTGCAATGCGGTATGGGTTCTATAGAGATACAGGGAGATATCACCGGAAAACAGGTGCTGGACTGTAGCATGGGCTCTATCCAACTGGATTTGGCAGGAAGCCAAGCCGACTATGACTTTTCTGCTGAAGTAGGCATGGGGCGGGTAGAAGTAGGTGGACAGGGCAGCGGCGGCCTTGGCACAAATTTAAGCCGTATGACTGGTGCGGCAAACTTTTTAAGCATAGAATGCGGTATGGGAGATGTGAGTATTTCCTTTGCAGAATAAAGCTATTTGCTGCTACCTGATAATACGAGGCGTTTGTGCAGGTAAGCTTGACACTGACATTAACAGGCCAACTATAAAAATGAGTATAAGAATGAGTATGAGACTGGGGGAAGAATACTATGGAGCGAAAGCTGTATCGAAATAAAGAGAATAGGTTTTTGTGCGGGGTCTGTGCCGGAGTTGCCGATTATTTTGGCATTGATGTAACCATTGTACGGCTGATTTGGGTGGCCATGACCTTATGCTACAGCATAGGATTTTGGGTTTATATTATAGCCGCAGTTTTGATGCCAGACAAACCCTGACAGGGAAAGCGCAACGCTTGACAGCTTTACCC
The DNA here is from genome assembly GCA_023431215.1 of Bacillota bacterium. GTDB lineage: Bacteria > Bacillota > Clostridia > Oscillospirales > Ruminococcaceae > Angelakisella. Next base: position 16,161 of record JAEYXR010000003.1, on the reverse strand, counting down.
GGAGAAAGGTACAATAGCTGAAAAGCATCTATTGTATGGGTTATGCTAACTGTCCGCCCTGCGGCGGCAGCCAAAATGCGCAGTTACCCCAATCCGCTTTGCGGATAAGGTACAATAGACCAAAGAGGTGAATAATAAATGAAATTGATGATTGCTTCGGACATACACGGCTCGTTGTACTGGTGCCGAAAAATGCTGGAGGCGTGGCGCATGGAACAGCCCCGGAAGCTGCTGCTGCTGGGGGATATTTTGTACCACGGCCCGCGTAATGACCTCCCCCGGGAATACGCCCCCAAAGGGGTGATTGCAGAGCTGAATGCCGTAAAGGAGCATTTGCTGTGTGTCCGTGGAAACTGTGAGGCAGAAGTTGACCAGATGGTATTGGAATTTCCGGTGCTGACTGAATCACTGCTCTTCTTTTTGGAGGACAGGATGATGTATGCCACCCACGGACATGTTTTGGGAAGGCAGAATCCCCCCATGCTGCAAAAAGGAGATATTTTGCTTCATGGTCACACCCATGTGCAAGCCATGGAGGATACAGGCAATTATATTTACCTGAATCCCGGCTCTGTGTCAATTCCAAAAGAAGGCAATGACCATAGCTATATGATATATGAGGATAGAAATTTTATCATAAAAAGTCTGACAGACGGCAGCGCAATTAGAAGCTATCATTTATAAGAAATGAATATTTATAAAAAATACGGGGTGACTAGCCCCGTATTTTTATCTGTAACAATAAAAGGCAATAAATATAAAAAGTATATTTATCGTAAAATAAGCAGTATTTTTACATTTTGCAATAAATTAAGTGTTTTATGACGGATACTTGCTTGAAGTTTGACGATATTTCATATATAATGGATATTATTAGCCAGATTTTGTAATAAATAGAGAAAGATGGCAGTTTTTTTGCTGTCTTGCTTCACTCAGCTAGGAGGGGTGTGGATGGAAGCCATCCAATATTGCATGTCACCCAACGATGTGTTGGCATATCAAGAACTGCTGGATAAAATTCCCGGTGTGGTGAATACAAAAATTGTTTTGGATGACAATGGAGCGGTGGATGAGCTGCATGTGCTGGCGGGAAGCTCTCGTTCTCCCAAGCAGCTGGTAAGAGATATTCAGTCTGCACTGATGGCCAAGTATGGTTTTGCGGTAGACCATCGCACCATTAGTGTGGCACAGATAGATACAGAGATGCTGGGAGAAAAAAGCTGCCCCCGGCTGTTTTGTGCGTCAGTGGCATCCTCGGTGGCGGACGGACGCTGCTCGGCCCATGTTACGTTAAAAGCCGGTGAAGAAATTTATGTGGGAGACTCTATTGGTAGTTCTGTATTATTTACCCGCAACCGTATTGTTGCTACTGCTGTTATAGAAGCTGTTCATCAGTTTTTAAACCGTGAGCTTTTTACTGTGGTGGATGTAAAAACCACCAGTGTTGCAGACAGGCAGGCTTATTTGGTGGCTGTAGCGATGCAGGGACCCCAGGGCAGCGAGCTGCTGCTGGGTGCTGTTTGCGACCAGAATTTTGACCCCAATGAGACCATTGTAAAGGCAACCTTGGATGCCATTAACCGCAGACTTCCCATGCTTATTACATTATAAGCTTGGCATAGCGGCATCATTTAGAAAAAGCAAAAGGAACCGGCCGGATTTTTGAGCGGAGCGGATGTTGCCTGCTTATTAGCGGATAGCAGAGCCTAACTTATAGGAGGGCTCTATCCATGAAGGCTAAGATCGCTATGGCTATTACTGCCATTGTTACTTTCGTTCTTTCCAGCGGCGCTTTTTTGTCTTGGAAATAACCGGTTAATTCATTACATCCCTAACCCGGCCGGTTCCTTTTGCTTTGTCCTATGATGCTTTGTGTACGTTTTATAGCTAAGTCAAGATAAAAGCCAATGTAATTGCAGTTTAATAATTTGATGACTGATGACCGTGCCGACGAAGCCAACGGCCCTTAAGGGGGGAAACGTGTGACAAAAAAAGCAAAGGCGTACATATATTTTATTATTGCATTGGGCATGTCAATTTCGGTAAGTTGCACGGTATCCTTTTATCGACAGTACATGATAACCCCCCACTGGGAGCAAATACAGTACATCTTTATTATGTTTTTGCTTTGTGTGCTTTGCCGTTCACTCCCCATTTACATATCTGAGGACAGGGCGCTGGATATTTCTTTTGTCAGTGTGTTGGCTGTTATGCTGATGTCAGGGCCGGAGACGGCGGTGGCATTGGTTTTATTAAGTTCATTGTTTGTTGTTGAGTGTGGACGTAACAAGGGTGACCCGGTGCGTCACATTTTTAATGTTGCGCCAATTAAAACTCTTTTTAATATTAGCAATCATACAATATCGGTTTATTTGGCAGGCCTGGTATTTTTGCGCTTAGGTGGAACACCGGGTAAATATGTTTATCCTTATGTTTTATTTCCTACTATTTGTTTTGTAGCCTTGTGCCTGATGATTAATGCAGTTATCTTAATTCGTCTTTTTACCATCGGCAGCAAGGGGGATTTTTGGCCTTCTTTGGGGCGTACCGTTATTTTAGTAGGCCCCAATATGCTGGCAGTTGCGCCTTTGGGGCTGCTGATTGCAACACTTTTGCAGTTGCCCAACGGCCCCTACATTGCGCTGTTGTTTTTAACTCCGCTGTTGCTGGCACGCTATACCTTTAAGCTGTACTTAAACAGCAAACAAGAGTTTTACCGCATGGTGCAAACTTTGGTAGCCACCATTGAAGCCAAGGACAAGTATACTGAGGGCCACTCCAAACGGGTGGGTGCTTTTGCGGAGCAGATTGCCACAGAGATGGGCTTTAGTTCTTCACGAGTCAGCGAGGTAAGGGTTGCGGCACTACTGCATGATGTGGGAAAAATTGGAGTCAAGGATGAGATTCTTAATAAGCCGGGCAAGCTGACCGAAGAAGAATGGGAAAGTGTTAAGGAACACCCGCAAACAGGTGTACATATCTTGGAGCAGGTAGAGCTGCCGGGACGAGCCAAGGAAATGATTTTGCACCACCACGAGCGCTACGACGGCAAGGGGTATCCCATGGGCGTAGATGCAAGTCAAATTTCCATTGGGGCCTTTGTTTTGGGCGTGGCCGATGCTTACGATGCTATGACCAGTGACAGAAGCTACCGTAAGGGTATGGGCAAAGAAGTGGCAATTCGCATTTTGGAAGAAGAAAAGGGTCGGCAGTTTCACCCGGAAGTGGTGGAAGTGTTTGTTAAAATTTTGAAAGAAAACAGAGAGGTGGTCGCCTAAGGTGCTGCTGGCTTATGTTGTTATATTGGCTGTTGCAGTGGCGTTGCTACGTGGCGGAAGCCTTAAAAAATTAGGCATGGCACCCATTTACTGGCTATGGCTGCCCATTGCGGCATTTGCACTGGAGGCTGCCATCGGTCCTATGGTTTTATACATTCCTGTACAGTATTCCACCTGGCTTTGGATGTCGGTGCTGGGCAGTTATTTGCTGCTGGGGACTTTTTTGGTGCGTAACCGTCATTTAAAAAGCATGAAATTGCTGATGATAGGCACAGTACTAAACTTTATTGTAATTTCTGCAAACCAGTGGAAGATGCCGGTAAGTACGCGTATTTATGACATGCCGGCGCTGGCCCCCGTGCTGGAGAAAATTACCACAGGAACACTGGTGGAGTACACGGTTGCTACCGATGCCACACGCTTTTTATGGCTTGGAGATGTAATTCCTGTAGATTTTATTCCGGGAATGTCCTTTGGCAGCATTGGAGATATGTTTTTGGCAGTAGGCATTTTTTGGCTGGTGCTGGAACTGATTCCATGGCACAGACCCATGTATATGGCTTCCCACAAAAAAGTAAAAGCTTAGCTGTATCCTGTGGCTTTGTGCCGGGTACAGCTTTTTATTTTAGTGGAAGAGAAAAAATAAAGCTCTCTGTGTAACCAAAGCAGCATTGGATTTTATAAAAGCAGGGCTGCATGAACGGTCAATAGTGATGTGGCAAGCTTTTTAAAATGGGAGGCAAATCGGCTTATCTGGAGACTTCTAAGGCAAGTTTTATAAAATATGAAAAAACACTTGCATTTTAAAATAGATGTGCTACTATAAAACTTGTAAAAGAACATACGTTTATACATGAAAACAGGTTTGTACCATTGCTTGGTACCTACTTGTTTTTCTTTTACCCTTTTTTAAACCAAATCAATGATTTTGGGTTACAACAACGGAGCAAATGCCGTATCAGTTTATGACAAAAGCCTGTGGAGAGTTTGTAGTTTGACCTGATTCGGTATTGCTATAGAAAGGCTTGAAGGCTGGCGAAGCGAGGTGGGGGAATCAAAGAGAGAATACCGTCAACAGCAAAAAGAACGGAGGGAAAAGCCATAGAGAGACAGCCAAAACGACGAAGACGCAAAAAATCGGACGCTGACAGAATGGAACGGCTGACCCAACAGCTGGGTGAAAAGCTGGAACAGGCAATGGAGGAGCTAAGACATCATCCGGTAAAGGTAAAGGTACGTGAAAAACAGCTGGAATATGATGCGTCCTCTTCCAAGCTGGTGTGGGAGGAGCTGCGGGAGCGGGAGATCACAGAGATGGAAGAGGGGGACATTGACGTAGATAACCTAAAGAAGCTGACATCAGCAATTAAGGATTGGTGCTCTATGCACCCGGACAGCACTGCCGAGCAGCGTGAAGCGCACCTGCAGCAGCTGCTGCGTGAATTAAGCGGGACACCGCCGTGCCAGACCTGAACCGGCAATACACTCCCAGGCAACAGGAGCTTTTGGAGCAATGGCGCAGAGGAAGCCTGAGGCGCATCAATATTCTGGAGGGGTCGGTACGGTCGGGAAAGACCCATGTAAGCCTGGCACTGTGGGCGCTGTGGGTGGCAGGCAGTCCCAAGGAAGGGTTGTACCTGATGGCGGGACGTACCTTGGCTGTGCTGGAACGTAATATATTGGGTCCTCTTGCAGCCATGGTGGGAGAAGAAAATCTGAGCTACAGCCTGAGTACAAAAAGCGGCAGGCTGTTTGGCAGAAAGCTTTGCCTGGAAGGGGCTTGGGATGCCCGAAGTGAGGGGCGTATCCGCGGACTTACCCTGTGGGGGGCCTACTGCGATGAGCTTACTCTTCTGGATGAAAGCTTTTTTGCCATGCTGCTGTCAAGACTATCTCCTGCGGGTGCAAAGCTCATTGCCACCACCAACCCTGACAGCCCCAGGCATTGGCTCATGGAGCATTACCTTAACCGAAGTGAGGAACTTGACCTGATGAGGATGCGCTTTTTGCTGGAGGATAACACTTTTTTGGATAAGGCCTATGTGGAGGAACTGAAAAAGGAGTATACAGGGGTGTTTTACCGACGATATGTGCTGGGAGAATGGGTGGCGGCACAGGGGGCAGTTTACCGCCAGTTTGCCGATGACCCAAACCGATGGCTGTTGGATGCCAAAAACCATGAGGTAGTGGCACATCGCCTGGCGGATGTTGATTTTGTGTCTGTGGGTGTGGACTTTGGGGGAAGCCGTTCGCTGACCACCTTTGTGGCAACGGCGGTACACAAAGGCTTTTCTAAGCTGACGGTGCTGGCCGATTACCATATCAGCGGCAGCAAGGGAGAAATTGACAGTCAGCGGGTCAACCGGGAATTCACTGCCTTTTGTCAAAGGCTTCGGCAGCGGTTTGGCCTTGTACCACGCTACTGCTTTGCAGACAGCGAAGCGCAATATCTCATCAACGGCCTGCGTCGAGGCGTAAGCGCGGCAGGGCTGGGTACGGCGGTGGGAGACTGCGCCAAGCTGCCGGTTTTTCAGCGAATCTGCTGCGTCAACACCCTGCTGGCTACCGAAAGACTGGCACTGCTGGATGACTGTAGTCTTTTAAAAAGGGGGTTGGAAGAGGCAGTGTGGGACGCGGAAAAATCCTCAGATGTTAGGCTGGATAACTTCACCAGCGATATTGACATTCTGGATGCCTTTGAGTACAGCTTTGAGCGGTTTATGAAGCAGCTTACCCCTCATGAACAAAGCAGATAGCAAAGGAGGAAACTTTGGAACATCAACTGATTATTGAAGCCCTGAATCGAGAGCTGGGGCTTAGCCTAAGTGGCAGCTACTACACCCGCATCGGGGAGTGGGAAAGCTGGTGGCGGGGACGCTATCGTCCTTTTCACGAGTTTAAAGAGCGAAGCGGCACACGGCTGCTGAAAAGAGAAATGTACACCCTTGGCATGGCAAAAAAGGTGTGCGAGGATTGGGCGTCGCTGCTGCTCAACGAGCAGACTACCGTGGCGGCAGGCCATAAAAAAAGCGGTGAATTTTTGCTGGGCAAGGGCGGTGCCGGAGGCGTGCTGGCAGAATGTGACTTTTGGCGGCAGGCCAATATGCTGGTAGAAAAGGCTTTTATGAGCGGAACCGGAGCCATGGTGCTTCGCCTGAAAGATGTATGTATTGAAGACGGCAGAATTCTTCCACAAGGCGGGCAGCTAGGTGTGGAATATCTTTCGGCAGGCAGTATTTTCCCCCTGACGGCAGAGGGCGGCAGCATTACCGAAGCAGCCTTTGCCTCTCAGGTGCTGGCAGGGGGACAGGACATGGTATATCTGGAGCTGCACCGTCTGGAATGTGACGGATATGTCATTTACAACCGCTACTACAAGGTGAGTAACGGCACCCTGGTGCCCCAGCCTCTGCCCAAGGGCGTAGTGGCAGAGTTGAGGACAGGCAGCCCCTATCCGCTGTTTGCCATCCTGCGGCCCAACCTGGTAAACAATTTGGACGAGACCACAGGGCTGGGGCTTTCAGTATTTGCTAATGCCATCGACTGCCTGAAGGGCGTTGACCTTGCCTTTAACAATTTTTGCCGTGACTTTAAGCTGGGAGGCAAAAAAGTTTTTTTAAATCAGTCACTGACTGCCCGGGACGAGGATGGCACGCTGATTACCCCAGATGACGTGGCACAGCAGCTGTTTTTGGATATGGGCAACAACGACGGACTAGATGCCCAGCGACTCATTCATGAATTTAACCCCACCCTGCGTGTGGAGGAAAACATCATGGGTGTACAGGCTCAGTTGGATCTTCTTAGCTTTAAGTGCGGCCTTGGCCCCAGGCACTACGCCTTTGACCGCAGCGGTGTGGTCACTGCTACCCAGTATGCCGGAGACAGGCAGGAGCTTTTTCAAAACATTACCAAACACAGTCTGGCGGTAAAAACGGCGCTTGTGGCAATTTTTAGAGCGATGCTGTGGGCCGGCAGAGCTGTGCTGGGGCAGGAGGTACGCCCCGACTGCGTACTGACCATTTTGCCGCCGGACGGCTATGTTACCGACCGCGAGGAGGAACGCGGCCGTGACAGGGCAGAGGTGGAGATGGGACTGATGCAGCCTTGGGAATATCGCTGTAAATGGTATGGAGAAAGCGAAGCACAGGCCAGAGAAAGGCTGAGGCAGGAGGAGGTGAGGACATGACACAAGAGGAGCTTTTGGCCCTGGGATTGACGGAAGAACAGGCCGGGCAGGTGCTGACCCTGCATCAGGGCGAGGAACAAACAGCGGGAGAACGTCTGGAAGCCATGCGTCAAAGCTGGCAGGAGGACACCGCACGTCTGCAGCTGGAAAATGCAGTGGAGAGAAGCCTTTGGCAAAGCGGTGCAAGAAGTATCCGGGCAGTGCGGGGCATGCTGGACACAGGGGTGCTGGCACTGGATGCCGATGGGTCGGTAACGGGCTTGGAGGAGCAGCTTGCGGCTTTGCGCCAAAGCGATGGATATTTGTTTGCACCGTCAGGCGCTGCTCGCCTAAGCAGCGGAGGCACCCATGGAAGCGGTGCACCCCTGGATTATAGCCGCATGAGCGACGAGGAGTATTACTCGGCAAAGCTGGGGGCTAAAAAGTAAGCAGGAATTAGAAGGTTTTGCCTGCGGCGTTATTCTGCAGGCAGGGAGAGAAGTAAGGAGAGAATTACTGATGGCAAACGAATTTATTACTATTAAAGAAATTGCACGTACCGCACTGCCCAGACTTATGGAAAATCTGGTGTTTCCCAACTTGGTATACCGTGATTTCAGCGGTGACTTTGCACGTAACTTGGGCGACAAAATTCAGGTAAGAAAGCCTGCTGTACTGGAGGCCAAGGACTTTGATGCAGTGGTGGGCATTACCCCTCAGGATTTAAAGGAAGAATCGGTAGAGGTGGCGCTGGACAGGATTGCAACGGTGGATGTAGACATTACCGCTCTGCAGGGAGCCACCTGCATCGACGATATTACCCGCCAGTTTATTGAGCCTGCCGCCGCCGCCCTGGCAAAGAAGATTAACAGCGACGGCCTAGCGTTGTATGCTGACATCAATGCTGTGGCAGGTACTGCAGGCACCACCCCCGGCACTTTAGAGGACCTTGCTGCGGTGCGCCGGGTGCTGAACAAAAATTGTGTGCCCGCAAGCCCTCGCTATGCGGTTTGGGATACCGAGGCCGATACCAAATTTACCACCGTGGACGCTCTTATCAGCGCCGAAAAATGCGGCGGTACTCAGGCGCTGCGTGACGGCGCCATTGGCAGGGTGTTTGGTCTGAACAACTATATGTCTCAGGCGATAAAGCTGCACAAAACAGGGGTTACAACTGCCACCGCCCTTAAGGTGAGCAGTACGGTAGAAGCAGGAAGCACAAAACTTGGTGTAAAGGGTACGGCCCTTGCAGGCAGGTTTGTAAAGGGTGACCTGCTGACCATTGGCGGCAGCACTTATACCGTCACAAAGGACAGTGCCGAAGCGGCAGCAAATGCCATTGCCAATGTGGAGGTGTATCCTGCGCTGTCGGCATTGGAGGTAGATACTGCCGTCACACTGGTGGCAGACCACACTGCCAATTTGGCATTTCACCCCATGGCCTTTGCCTTTGTTACCCGCCCTCTTACCCAGCCTGCCGGGGTAGAAAGCTATGTTACCAACTACAACGGACTAAGCCTGCGTGTGGTAAGAGGCTACAATATGACCTACAAAAAAGAGATGCTCTCGATGGATGTGCTGTATTCTTTTAAGACCATGTACCCCGAGCTGGCTGTCCGTGTTTTGGGTTAAGGCGGGAAAATGATGTACGCAGATTATAGCTACTATACTCAAACCTATGGGGGAAGTGTTGTGCCCCAGAAGGACTGGCCAAGAGCAGCCGAAGCCGCCCAGTGCTACATAGACGCCCTTGTGCGCAAGCCCCCAAATGGAGAAAATGATTTGGTTAAGCGTGCCTTATGCGCCGCCGCCGAGGAATTGTGGAAACAGGAGCAGGGCGGTGCGTTAAAAAGCCAGACAGTGGGCAGCTGGCACAAGGTATACGCAGACAGCCAGCACCTTGGGCCAGGCAGCCGCCTGTATCATGTGGTGGCGTTGTATCTTAGCCCTCTTGGCCTTTTAAGTCCATGGTGTTAAAAAGGCAGGAAGGAGGAGAAGAGAGATGATGCAGGAAAGCTGCACAATTTATAACAAATATACCGACTCCCAGGGGGAGCACTGGATCAGAACCTGCCTGGAGGGTGTGTACTGGGACGGTGCCAGAGGAGCTGTTACAAGGCGTGTTGGTGTGGTAGGGGGAGACAGCGTACTTGCGCTGATTCCTGCCTGTGTGCGCAGCGACGGAAAAGGTTATCTGCCCCCAAAGGTATGGGAACGTACCGCTGACAAGGCGGAATACTTTACCATCCGGCCCGGAGACAAAATGGTAAGAGGAATTTGCACAGAGGAGCTTATCGACTCTTCTGCTCCTCTGGAAAGCTATGATGACACCATAACGGTAACTGCCGTGAACCTGCGCCGCTGTCCCGGTGACATGGCGCATTTGGAGGTGCGGGGGAAGGAGTATTTATGGTCGCTGCGGTAAGCAACGGACCTCCGGAAACAGTCCTTGAGGGAGTACGGAGGTTTCTGGCTGATTTTGACGGTGTGGAACCCGCCAAGGGTATTACCACCGACCTTACGGGGGAACAACCGGGAAGTTTGGCTTTGGCCTTGGCAGGGGAAGAAAAGAATTGGATAGACATAGCCGGAAACAGGGTGGTGCGCCAGCAATTTTTCCTTTACCGAAGCTGCCTTGCACAGGACGAAGCAGATCGGCGCCAAAATCAAGCTTTTTGGGAGCGTTTGCGGTTGTGGATTGAGGAGCGGGAGGAGGCGGGAGTGCTCCCGCTGCTCCCCACCTCCTGCCGCAGTGAGGCAATTGCCTGGGAGGGCGCCGGTATACTGGAATCCTCCGGCGGAAAGGCACGCTTTTACCGTGGAATGCTGACTTTGGAATATACCCGGATGAAAAATTAAGCCGGCTCCTGGCGGTGGTACGACGTGGCACTATGTACGCTGATATTTTGGCAGCACAAATATAGACCAAAAGCAGGGCAGCTTATGCCCAAACCAGATAAAAAGAAGGAGAACGCAATGTCCGGAAAAATTAAAAGAAGCAAACTGGCTTTATTTATGAACACAGCCCAGGCAGGAGCACCCACTCCCATATGGTCGCTGGTGGGCGACGGCGTCACCGAGCAGGTAATTGCCTACAACCCCCAGACCAGTGAGGAAACCTATGTACACCAGGACAGCGGCAATACCGAGGTAGAAAGCTACCGCCTTACCATTGCCACCCCCATGACTGCTGTAGCGGGAGACGCTGTTTTTGAGTTTGTGGATAACCTGCGCCTGCAGCGCAGCGTGCTGGCTGACGCACATACCCAGGTGTGCATTGTGTATCTGTACAAAACGGCAGCAGAGGGCAAATATCCCGCCGAGATGAACGAGTGCTCGGTGCAGATTGATGATTTTGGCGGTGCAGGCGGCGAAAGTGCCAAGCTGAACTTTACCGTCAATCTCATAGGAGACCCCCAGCAGGGAACCTTTGACCCTGTAACCAAAACCTTTACCCCTGGGGTGTAAGGAGGTAAGACCATGGATACCTTACACATCAAAAGCGGGAGAATTACCCTCTCGGTAAACGGGGACTCAAGCCGCCTGGTGTCTTTTGACCCCGAGGATGTTGCCTTTGTAACAGGCTTTTACACACTTCTTGGACGCTTTGCCCAAAAGGGTGAGGAGTACAGCAGCATGACAGCATCTTTAAATCCCAAGGAGCAGCAGGCGGTGGAAGCAGCTGCACAAAAGGCAAAAGAATTGCTGCGCTGGCTGATGGAGGAAATTGACAACCTGTTTGGAGAGGGCACCTGCCTTGCCGCCTTTGGCGAAACATGCTCCCCGGCAATGCTGCGTCAGTTTTTTGAGGGGATTGCACCGTATGTCCGCAGTGTGCGGGAAAAAAAGCTGGCGCAATATGCAGAACCCCACAGCGGAGCACTACAATGAGCTTGCTGACACAGTCCTTACCCAAGGAAGCGGTGATTGGAGGAGAGCACTACCCTCTTAACACTGATTTCAGGGTGGGGCTGCGTATTCTGGAAGCCTATGAGGACCAAACACTGACACCTTTTGAGCGGCAGGTAATCTTACTGAAAATGCTGTATACCCGTCTGCCTGAGCAGGATGAAGATTTGAGACAGGCTGTAAAACTGGGCGTAGATTTTTTAAACTGCGGCCAGGTGCATACAGCGCCCACAGGCAGGCGGATGTACAGTTTTACCCGGGATGCAGCTCACATTTATTCCGGAATTCTGCATACCTACGGGGTGGATTTAAGCTGCCAGCAGCTGCATTGGTGGACCTTTTGCGCCATGTTTCGAGAACTGGGACAGGACTGCGTATTTACCCGACTGCTTGCGCTGCGCCAGCGTGTGCTGGGTGGAAAGCTTACAACCGAGGAACGGCGTGCAGTTGCCGCCTTGGGTGAGGAAGCATTGCCTCCATGTGAGGAATCCTCACCGCAATGCAGCAAGCAGATACAGCAGTTTTACGACCTGCTGCAAAATGACGCAGATAAGATTTTAGGAGAGGAGGAATAAAAGTGAGACAAACAGACGGAAATTTAAAAATTGACAGCAAGCGGAGTATGGCACTTGGCTCCATTGGCGCAGCGGCGGTAAGCGTACTGGTGGCATCTGTACAAAAAACTGCCAAAGCCATGGATCAGGCGGCCAAGGCACAGGAGCAGTTGGCTAAAACCACACAAACGGCAGCCAAAAGCGCCAAGGGTGCTTTGGCTGGGTTTGATGAGCTGGATGTGCTGGTTAAAAAAAAGGCGGCGGCATCCGGCACAAAAAAGGAGCAGGATGCACAGGAGGAGCTGCAGGAGATTGGAAAGGGCAACTTACCCCGCCCCGGTACTCAGCTGCATCAGCCGATACTTGCCCAGGGAGATTTAGAGCTTTACGATGCGGCTTTGGGGTTTAAAGAGGAATGGGACGCAGTATTTAACGCCATTTGGACAGGCTGGAAGCTGAATGCTGCCATGCTGACAGGCAATATACCTCTGTTGTTTTCAGAGCTTGGACAGCTTGTGGGGGCAGGCTGGAGTGATACCCTTGCCCCCATGCTGGACTCGGCGTCGGCGGCATTGTCGGCATGGCTCAATGATTCTGTGCAGCCTTGCTTTGATGCCGTACTGCTCAACTTAAATGAGCTTGTTGCCAATGCTCCTGCCGTATTAAGCGGCTTTGTTCAGCCCCTTGCTGATGGCTTTAACAATGTCTTTTTACCGGCAGTGCGTACCTCTTCGCAGACCGCTGCGGATGTTTTTTCCACCCTTGGAGTTACTTTAGGTGGAATCTTAGACAGCATGATGCTTTCGTTTACCGGTGTAGGCGAGTTTTTACTGGGTACATTTACCGCCGACTGGCAGCGTGCCTGGGGCGGAGTGAAGGATGTTTTTGCGGCTCAATGGGCAGCCATGACAGCCTTGGCAAAGGGCTCAGTGAATTTTGTGGTGAGCCTGGTGAACGGAATGATACGGACGGCGGTAGAGGGCATTAACTTTCTCATACGGCAGATGAACAAGATAAGCTTTGATGTGCCCCAGTGGGTTCCAGGCATTGGAGGCATGAGCTTTGGGGTTCATATTGACCCAATAGAGCCGTATCAAATTCCTTTTTTGGCAAGCGGCGCCGTAATACCTCCCAATGCACAGTTTTTGGCTATGCTGGGCGACCAAAAAAACGGACGGAATCTGGAAGCGCCCGAAGGACTTATCCGCCAAATTGTGAGGGAAGAAAGCACCCAGCAGGGTATGAATTTAAACATTACCGCCAAAGGAACGGCCGGGGAATTTGTGCGCTGGCTGCGCTTTGAGCTGGGGCAGGAGGAGCAAAGACTAGGTGACAGCTTTTTAAAAGGGGGTGCCGATTATGCTGGTGGTAGATGATATCAGTTACAATATTCCGGTAATAAGTCTTAGGCGCAAGGCCAATTTTTTGGACAAATATGCCGAGCGTACCGAGGACGGCGTGCTGCACCGTGAGCTTATCGGCGTGTATTTTAACTATCAGCTCAAGCTGGGAGGCACCCTGGACAGGGGAGAATACCGCCGCCTTTGGCGCAAGCTTACTGAGGCAAAAGCTTTTCACACTGTAACGGTACCGGATGAAACAGGAGAATTTACCTTTACCGCTTATTTTACCAACGTCGGCGACGAACTTCGTCACCAATACGGTGAGGGGAGCGACTTTAGAGGGTTGACGGTAAATTTTATTGCTCGGTCGCCTGCAAGAAGGTAAGGGGGCGGTGTTATCAGTACCTATGCGGTAATTTCCTTTGGGCTATTTGATACCACTGCCAAGGGAGACGGCGTATTGTCGTCCGTCTTGCCTTTGCAGGCTTTTTCAAACCCTGCGCTCCTTGGGCAGGAGCAACCTGTGTTGCCGCCTAAGGCAGCGACATTAGAACAGGACTTCTTTTTGCTGGATGGTTCTTTATCACTGTTCCCCGATACTGCATCGCTGTTTGACTGGGGTGTTTGGTGGGAGGAATTAAGCAATGAAGAGGGAGCTTTTTCACAGCCGCAGGAGCTGACGGTGGAATTTTTGCAGGACCACAGCAGCGCCGGGCTGACACTGGATTTTGACCCCCATAGTCAAAACTGGCCTTCCTCGGTGGAGGTGCGCTGGTTTGCCGCTTCCGGCCAGGTGCTAAGCAGGGGTGTGTTTTCTCAGACGGGTAATCGGTGGAGGCTGCAAAACAAGGTAGAAAATTACCGAAAGCTGGTCATTGGCTTTTTGGGGACCTCAAGACCTTATTGTTTTTGCAAGCTTTGCGGATTAGACTACGGCATAGAAAAGGTCTGGGAGGGGGAAGAACTGGTGGAAGCCAACCTTACCGAGGAGCTTGACCCCATCTCTGCGGCGTTGCCGCTAAACACCCTGCAATGGAGCATTTACAGTCAAAACGGTGATTTTGATCTTTTAAACCCCAAAGGGGCCTACTCGCTGCTTCAACAGGGACAAAAGGTGGATGCGGCCGGTTGGATTGATAAAACCAAAGTGGAGTTGGGCAGCTTTTACTTGGAGAACTGGCAAAGCCTTGGCAACGGTCAAATCAGGCTGACAGCAAGAGACGCAGTAAGCTTGATGGAACGCAAAAGCTTTTTGGGCGGTATTTACAATAGCATTAGCGGAAAGGCATTAATGGGCGAAATCTTTGGGGTGGCGGGGGTGCCGGTAAGTTTCTCAGAAGACTTGCCAGATAGCTTATTAAGCGGATGGCTCCCTGTATGCAGCTGCCGTGAGGCACTGCGGCGGGTGGCGTTTGCTATGGGTGCAGTGGTGGACTGCTCCCGGCAAAAGGAGGTAAAGGTTGCTTTGCCCGACCACCGCCCCACCATATTGCTTTCTCAAAAAAGCAAGCTGGAGGGACAGGAGATGCAGACGCGGGATACGGTAGAAGCAGTGGAGCTTACCTGCCACACCTATAGTGCCGACAGCCAAGTCAAGCGGCTGTATGAGGGTACTTTGCAAACAGGTAGCCATAGGCTGTACTGGAGCCAGCCGACACACAGCCTCACCATTACCGGCGGAGTTATTGAAGCCAGCGGGGCCAACTACGCAGACATAACGGTATCCACGTTAGGAACAGTGGTTGTTTCAGGCTACGGTTATGCCGAGGGCAAGCAGGTGGTTACGGCAAAGGCACAACTACCTGTTGGCGCCACAGGCAAAACCGTCAGTATTACCCATGCAACGCTGCTGACCCAAGACAGTTTAAGTATTGCGTCAAGAGTGGCGCAATACTGTGCACTGCCTTTTACAAGCACAGTAACCATGCTGCCAAACACCTGTCAGACAGGGCAGATGGCAGTTGTGCAGTGCAAGGGCGGCAGGCAGCTGAAGGGTGTGATAGAAATGATAGAAACCAACTTAACCGGCGGATTTTTAAGCCGCTTGAGACTGGTGGGCAGTGCCATTGAAACCATCAGCGGTTATTACTGCGGGGAAGTGGTAACCGGGGAAGAAATGGGGGTGCTGTAAATGTCTTGGACACAGCCTGTGTTTGACAGAACCCTTGCCGATGTACAGCAGCAAACTTCAAAAGGCTTTTGCAACGCCGGTGACCTAAACCGGGTGGAGGAAAACTGTGCTGTGCTGGCGCAGCTTCTGGGGGTGGCCATTACCACAAAGGTTTGGCAGCGCACTGACTTTCCCACAGTGAGCGAGATTGGCAGAATCAGCAGCAACATTGCAGCCCTGCGTGCTGCCTACTACACCCGCCAGAGTACCCCTGCAACACCGGAAAACCCACTGACCACCTGGCAGAAGTGGAACGCCGCCGAGGCGATACTTCATGACCTCCATAGTATCTATACCGCAAATCAGGAGGTTGTGCAGCACTCCGGCGAGCTGATTTTAGGAGAGACGATAGGAGTGATGTAATTGGCATTTTCTAAAAAGACATGGACAGACCGGCAGGCGGAGTACCCCGGTAGGCGAAAGCTGACGGCAACAGCAGTTACAGATGTCTACGATGTAACAAGGGAAGAAGGATTGGTGGTGGAGGAGGGGGACGCTCTCAATGCTGCCAATCTCAATAATCTGGAAACCCGCATAGAGGCAGGGCTTAACGAAAAGGCAGATGGCAGCCACACCCATGGTATCACAGATGTAAGCGGTGTTGTGCCTGTTGCTCAAGGCGGCACCGGTCAGGCAACCCTTGCCGCTGCCCGTAATGCCATGGGGCTGGGCAACACAACAGGTGCACTACCGGTGGCAAACGGCGGTACTGGTGCCACAAGCCTTGCCAGCATTACTG
>JAEYXR010000013.1 GCA_023431215.1 Bacillota bacterium | reverse complement strand
ACTGATGCCCATTCGGCTTATTTCAGATTCCAACTCATTTAGCTTGCAATCAAAGCGTGTAACTGACATGGGCTGAAGTTCCGCGGTAAATACAACCTTTTTGCGCCAATCCATAGGAAAGTTACTTTCTTCTTTTTCGCATTGGCTGGGAAGCGCAACGTCATTGAAAAATACAACGGGGTTGATAAATGTACCGCTTACATTCATATTAGCCAACATAAATTCACATTCAAAAGTCCCCGGGACAGGATAAGGAAGGGGATTATATGCAAGAATAGGAATTTCACCATCTTTGGCTTTGGGTTGCCCGGAGCAAAGAGCGAAAAAGGCCTTCATCTTTTGACGATTTAATATTTCTAGGCCATGATATCCTTTTCGTAGTCCGGTTTCTTCCACCGGTTTAATTGCACTGCCCGGTAAAATATCGTGAAACTCCATCATCATCAGGTCTTCTAGCGCCTCATCCATAAGAGCCTTAGGATAGGATAGACCAGATGAGATGCAGGCATGCGAAAGCATACGTTCTACAGAGTAAAACTCGTTTTCAAGCTTGCGGTGTAACTGCTTTATTTTTACCATGGAGGTGTAGCAACCGGGCCCCCAGGTATTTAGCCCTTTATCAAAACGAAACTCATTAAGCTTTAAACTTTTTACTTCCTGAAAGTATGCCTCTGGTTTGGAGTGAAAGATTTGATATTGCTCGTTTTCCTCCATGAGCTGTGCTAACATATCTAAATCAACGCGTGAGGGACCTCCGCCATGATCTCCAACACCCCATAAGATGCAGCCTGTTGCTTTATCCGGAAAACGCTTAATCCAATCTTCTACTTTTTTACGTGCAGTACCGTAAAGCGAGTTGTAAAGGCCATATGTTCGAAATCCATTGATTTCAGAGCCGTCATAACCTACCCAAATAAAATCATCCTGCTGTAAGTGCATATCCTTTTCAAATGGTCTGCAAAAGATGTAGTTTTCATATCCTGCCTTTTTTAAAATTTGGACTAAACCACGGTTGTGGCCAAAGGAGTCAAAATTAACAGCAGTTGTAGTAAACTTATTAAACCGAGAGGTAAAATACTGCTTTCCTAATAATATTTGCCGAACAAAGGACTCACCAGAAGGTAAGTTGCAGTCGGGCTGCAGATACCAACCACCTATAATGTTCCAGCGTCCTTGCAGAATTAACTTGGTAATACGCTTAAACAGGTGGGGTTCAAACTCTTCCACCCATTTGTAGATAATAGATTCATTATGGTTAAAAATCAAAGCATCGTATTCCTCGCAAAAGTCTGCAGCACAACGAAAAGTAGAAATAGCTGCTGCAATTCCTTCTTCAATATCCCATTGCCAGCAATAATCGATGTGTGCATTACACAATAAATGAATCTTTTTCACAAAAATCCTCCTGGGCAGTTTCCATAAACATTGATTATTTTTTTTAATAAATTAATTTGCTGAATACGTAGTTGTATGTTTTTGTAAAATTAGTATAGCATATGCAAATTTAGTTTTCAATCACGATAAAAACGAAAAAATATATAAAATTTTATACAAAAAATACAAAAATAGATTTAATATTAAAATTCTATTTACATTAAAAAGAAAGTCGTATACAATAAATGTAAAATAAATTAATTAAGTCTTTTTACTTATGCTTTTATACATCAACCTTTTCTTTCTTATTAATTTTCTTTTGGGAGATGTGTTGCTTTGCTGTTTGTTAACTGCTCAATTCTCCATGATGGAATCATGAAGAATAATTGCTTTTTAAGGATAAAGGGCAATACCATTACTGCCATTGGAGAAATGAAGCGGCTTTCCTTAGTTCAGGATGAGGAACCTGTGGTTGACCTGCAAGATAAGGGGTTCTTGGCCCCTGGATTTATAGACATTCATAACCACGGGGCTCTCAATTATGATTTTATGGATGCAACCCAAATAGCTTTTGATGCCATAAATCAATATCATTACAGGCATGGAGTTTGTGCATATTTGGCCACAACAATGACTGCGCCACTTACCAACATTGCCCATACATTAGAAGTAGTGGCAAACTATGTTTCCAAATCTCCGGCAAAGCTGATAGGAGCACATTTGGAAGGACCCTTTCTTTCAAAATACAACTGTGGGGCACAGCCTGCGGAATATTTAAGGGCCCCTGATACAGAAAGTTTAGAGCTTATCCACAAATATAGTAAGCAGATTGGCCTGATTACGGTGGCGCCGGACATCCTGAAAGCTCAGGATTTGATACAGTTTGCCAAGCAAAATGGAATCACCGTATCTTTGGGGCATGATTACGCAACGGGTGCACAGGTACAACAGGCAATTGCGGCAGGAGCGTCTGGAGTAACACATCTGTATTGCTGTACCTCTGGTGTACATCGCAAGCATGGTGCTGAAAAGTATATTGGCTTAACCGAAACTGCCCTGGCAAACGATAATCTTGTTGTTGAGGTAATTGCCGATGGTTGCCATGTGCCTGCTGACTTGTTTCATCTTATCTACCATTGTAAAGGATTTCGCAAAATATGTTTGGTGTCAGATGCAATTCGTGCTTCCGGGCTTTCTCCCGGCCGGTATATGCTTGGCGATTACAAAGATGGTGTAGAGGTAAAAGTTACAGATCGGGTTGCGCTTTTAAAAGATGAAAGCTGTTATGCAGGCAGCATAACCTGCATCGAAAAAATGGTGGAAAACCTTGTAAGTTGGGGAATTCCTTTGGCGGAGGCAGTATATATGGCCTCACAATGTCCTGCTACCTATTTGGGGTTAAAGGGAGTTGGTGAGCTAAAAGAAGGTGCGACAGCATTTATCAATGTCTTGGATGCAAACGGCAAGTTATTGATGGTTCAAGCCGGAGAGAAAAATAGATTGATAAAGGAGCATAGCCAGTATGAGAACATATGAAACAGTAACAAAAGAAGAATTGTTGCAATGTGCAAAAGTTCCAGTTGAGGTTGTAGAGACAGAAGATGATATTTACTACCATATGGCATTGGATATGTTGGAACACATAGAAGCAAACAATAAAAAAGGTAAAAATACTGTATTCATTGTTCCTGTAGGGCCTATAGGACAATATAGCAGGCTGGCCTACTACTGCAACAAAAAGAAAGTCAGCCTTAAAAATGTATATTTCTTCAATATGGACGAATACCTCAATGATGATCTCTCACCCATAGAACTGGACAATCCATTAAGCTTTGCAGGTTTTATGAATAGAAACTTTTATGACTTATTAGATAAAGACATTACCATGCCGGAAGAAAACCGCATCATTCCTGCCCCGGGTATGGAGGAAGTAATCTGGCAGAAAATGACCGAGCTTGGAGGCGTGGATGTAGCATACGGTGGCATTGGCATTAATGGGCACATAGCGTTTAACGAACCCCCGGAGCATGATGCCCCCATGAGCAACGAAGATTTTAAGCAGCTACCCACCCGTATTTTAAAGCTTAGCCGCGAAACCCGCACCATTAATGCTGTTACAGCAGCCAATGGTTACATAGACTATATTCCTCGTTATTGCATTACCATTGGGATGAGGGAGATTTTAAGCGCCCGAAAAATACGCTTTTATATGAATAGGACCTGGCAAAAGGGTATTGTGCGGAAGATTTTATTGGGTGATGTTACCAGTGCTGTTCCATCCTCATTTTTTCAGGAGCATCCCGACGCCAAACTCATTATTACATCCTATGTATCAGAACCCCCTATAGGAACATTACGCTAAAAGGAGGCGCGGAAATGAGTATAAAAGTAGGTGTAATTGGTACGGGGATGATGGGGTACTCCCAAATACGCAATTGCTTTAGTAAACTTTCGCAATATGAAGTAACAGCTATTTGTGACAACTATGAACCCAACCTTACCCGTGCTGTAGGCTTCTTAAAGGAGCTGGGGCAAAAAGTACAATGCTATACAGACTATAAAGAGATGCTAAAGCAAGGTGATTTTGATTTAGCGGTTATTGTTACCCCGGACTACCAGCATGAGGAACAGGCAGTAGCTTGTTTGAATGCTGGAAAGCACCTCCGTCTTGAAAAGCCCATGGCAACAACCCCTCAGGGGTGTTTTAACATTTGGGAGGCATACCAAAAGAGTGGAAAAATTTTCCAAATTGGGCTGGAGCTTCGTTACTCTTACCTCATTCAAAAAATGCGCATGCTTCAAAGTCAGGTGGGGACTTCTAAAATGATTTGGTGTCATGAATTCAGACATCCTTTTTTAGAAAAAAACGGATCGGTAAAAAACTGGATTATTCAAAAACAATACTCGGGCGGGACACTTCTCGAAAAGAATTGTCATCACTTCGATCTGTTCAACTGGATGGCAGCTTCTCGTCCGGTAGCGGTATTTGCAAGCGGAGACAACCAGGTGGTGTATCAAGATACAGATGTACTTGATAATGCTTTTGTAACAGTAGAGTATCAAAATGGTACTAGAGCAAATTTGTCACTTTGTCTTTTTTCACCGCAAAAAAAAGACCAAAAGAATTTACACGAGTTGGAATTTGGTGTAATAGGAGAAAAAGGTCGTCTGGAAATACAGGATGATACTATGTTTTTCTGGGATCGAAAAGGCATGACCGAAGAGCAATATTGTTTTAATAGAAGAAACTTTGAGGCACATAGTGATGATATTGTTCCTTCTCTCATAGAGCTTGCCGACTGCATAGAAAAGGGAACACAGCCATTGTCCGGTATTGACGCTGCCATTAACAGCGCAATGGTGGGCATGGCGGCAGAAATTTCTGCCACCGAAAAAAGAATTGTAACAATAACAGAAGTTGAGAAAATGTTTCATATTCCATACAGGATTTAAGAGGGTTTATCATGCTGTATACCATAGAGAATGAACATATTAAGGCAAGGATTGCCTCTTTAGGTGCTGAGCTAAAAAGCCTGCAAGCAGTCTCGGATGGGAAAGAATTTCTTTGGCAGCCTGGGTCAGAATTCTGGCCGGGCCAGGCGCGCAACCTGTTTCCAAATGTCGGGCTACCACACCGTCAAAGGTTTGTTATTGGTGGTAAAGAATTTCCTGCCCAGCAGCATGGCTTTGCAAAGGATATGGAGTTTGATTTAGTCTTTCATCATAAAGACAAGGTGCTTTTTCGCCTTAGCGATAATCAGGAAAGCCACAGATACTATCCCTTTGCATTTCTTTTTGAAATAGAGTTTGAACTGTGCGGGGATGAGCTTGTTCAACGTTATCGCGTCATCAATACCGGAGATACAAACTTACCGTTTTCGCTTGGGGCGCATACAGGGTTTTATTGTCCAATTGATGCCCAAGAGAAGCCGGAAGATTATTATTTGGAATTTTCAGAGCCTGAGCAGCCTGTACAAATTATGGTAAGCAAACAGAATCTTTGTACAGGAGAGGAGTTGCCCTACAATATTAATATAAATCAAATTAAGCTGAGGGAAGATTTTTTTACAGGTGCCATTATTTTAAAGAACATAAAATCTAACAGTATTTCATTGCGTTCCAAAAAAAGCGGGCGTTTTGTAACAGTTCGTTTTGGAGGCTTTCCGTATCTGACAATTTGGTCAAAGCCTGAACAATTATATTTTTTATGCATAGAGCCTTGGTGTGGACTACCGGATTACCACGATGCAAAATATGATTTTTACAATAAGCCCGGTATTGTCACAATACAAGCAAATGAAGTTTTTTGCCTGGAACAAGGCTTTAGAATAGGTTGAAACTATGAAAAAATATTCTGTTGTCATTATCCTGGCTTTTGTATGGGCGGCCTATTACTATTCTCTGGGTATTTCCAACAAGCAAATCAACCCCTTTGCCACAGGCGTGTTTATCCGTTTTTTTACTTTTGTTATTTTAACAATAGTAATGGCCAGAGGTGGAAAACTAAAGCAGCTTAAGGTTGAAAAAAAGTTTATGCCGCGTCTAATACTCATTGGTTGTATGGGCTTTCTGCTTGATATTACGGCGTTTTTGGGCAGCCGTTACGGCAACCCGGCAACAGGCAGTATCCTGCTTAAAACAGATGTAATTATGATTGGCATACTGTCGGCAGTCTTGTATAAACAGCGGCTGTCGGCAAAGGAGTGGACGCTGGTTGGCGTGATGCTGGCGGGGGTAGCTCTGGTCTTAGGTATTCGGCCGGGTAATATCTCTTTCCACCCCACCGATATTTGTTTCTTGCTCAGTGCGTTTTTTGTCTCCGTCAATGCGTTCCTCATTAAATCAGTGCAGCGCAACAACGTACCAAACAACGTCATCGCTTATTACAACAACTTTGTAACCATGCTCTTTTTTTGTGCTGCAACGGCCTTTGCAGGCGTGGGCAGCGACGTTACTGCTGCCTTTGGCAGTACACCGCTGCTGGCTGCCCTTGCAGTGGGAGCCTTGGGGCAATTCTTTGTCTACATCTTTTATTACCGCGCATTGCAGACACTGCCGGTTTGGAATGTAAAAGTGGTGCTGCTTTTGATTCCAATTATCACGCTATTCTACGACTTTATTTTTGCCAAAGCGGTGCCGACACCCACCATGCTGTTGGGTACGGCAATTGTATTAACAAGCGCTTATCTGGTAATCAAAATTCAAAGTAAAAAAGCAGATGGGAGTAAAGCGGATGAAACTAACGAGTGTACCTTCGGGATTTCAACTGGAAGCCGGTAATAAAATTGTGTTTAGCCACACTGCTCAAAAACCCATGTTGTTTATTGGGCAGGGCGAAGCCGATATTGATATGTACCGGGGAAATTTTCAAATCAACGATTATATTGAAGAACGCTGCCCCCTAAGGGAATGTGCAGTGGAGGGAAATACTGTAAAGCTATACAGTGCAGACGGCAACCACTGCTATACCATGACCTTTCGGGAAGAAGGAAGCCGCATTTTGGTAAAGGGCAGCTACAATGGCTCCGCCAATAGAATGTGGCTGCGGTTGCCTGCCCAAAAGGAGGAAGCGGTTTTTGGCGGCGGTGAGCAGTTTTCTTACTTAAACCTGCGTGGTAAGCGCTTTGAAATGTTTACCCGTGAGCAAGGCGTTGGGCGCAATAAAAGTGAGTATGTAACCTTTTTGGCAGACCAGGAAAAAGCCGGAGGAGACTACGACTGGACTTATTTTCCTCAGCCCACCTTTTTGTCCTCTCAAAACTACTTTTTTCATCTGGAAAATTACTGTTACAGTGCACTGGATTTTTCTCATGAAACCTATCATGAGGTAGAGATCTGGGATACGGAAATTGCACTTGTTATAGACCAAGCAGAGAACCTGAAAGCTCTTGTGAGCAAGCTGACAGACTATCTGGGACGCCAACCCCGCCTGCCGGACTGGGCTTTTCAAGGCATTTGGCTGGGAATTCAGGGCGGCACACAGGTGGTAGAGAAAAAGCTGGCCGCAATGCGGGAACATCAAACTGACATCACTGGAATCTGGTGTCAGGACTGGCAGGGAATCCGCATGACTTCCTTTGGCAAACGCCTGATGTGGAACTGGGAAGTAAATAATGAGCTGTACCCCAACTTAAAAGAGAGCATTGCCGGGTGGAACGCCGATGGAATGCACTTTATGGGATACATTAACCCTTATGTTTGTGAAGAAAAAGCCCTGTTTCAGGAAGCCAAAGAAAAGGGGTTTTTGGCTCTTGATAAAGATGGAGAGGTATACCTGGTAGACTTTGGTGAGTTTTACTGCGGTATTGTAGATTTTACCAATCCGGCAGCCTTTGTATGGTACAAAGGAGTAATCAAAAACAATATGCTGGCTCTGGGGCTGGAGGGCTGGATGGCCGACTTTGGGGAATATCTGCCCACCGACTGTGTACTGCACAGCGGTGAAGATGCCATGACAGCCCATAACCGTTGGCCGATGCTTTGGGCAAAGCTGAATTATGAAGCGCTGGAGGAAACAGGAAAACTTGGGAAAGCAGCTGTTTACTTCAGAGCCGGAGCCACCGGCACCCAGCGGTACGCCCCCCTGGTGTGGGGAGCAGACCAAAATGTTGACTGGAGCCTGGATGATGGCCTTGCCTCTGTTATAGTGGCAGCACTGTCGGTAGGCATGAGCGGCTGCGGCATCCACAGCCACGATACCGGCGGTTATACCGCACTGTACCACATGAAGCGCACCAAGGAACTACTGATGCGATGGGCGGAGTTCAGCACCTTTACACCGGTGTTCCGCACCCACGAGGGCAACCGCCCAAACATCAACTGGCAGTTTGATGGTGATGAAGAAACCATCCGGCATTTTTCCTGGTGCAGCCGGATACATACTGCGTTGTACCCCTACACCAAGGCGGTGACAGAAGAATACTACACCACAGGTGTTCCCGCCATGCGCCCGTTGTTTTTGGAATATCCTCAGGAAACTGCAGGATATCACCTCAAATATCAATACCTGCTGGGCAGCGACCTGTTGGTGGCACCTGTTTATACCGAGGGTGCCCAGACGGTAGAACTCTATGCTCCCGATGATGATCAGTGGATTAGTGTATGGGATGACAGTGTTTTAAGTCCGGGTTTCAATACGGTAGCGGCACCCATGGGGCGTCCCGCTGTATACTATCGCAGAGATTCTGCATTTGCCGCTGTTTTTAAAGCCTTAAAAAATGTTACTGTCTAACAAGGAAATAAGGAGGATATAGAATGAACACAGAAAAGATTGCACTGCTGAACCAAAAGGCAAAAGAAATACGTTACCATACCATGGACGCCATCGGTACACTGGGAGTGGGACATGTGGGCGGCTGCCTTTCTATTGCGGATGTTTTGGCGGTATTGTATTTTGATAAAATGAACATTGACCCTGCCAATCCCAAAATGGAAGGCAGAGACAGACTGGTGGTATCTAAAGGTCATGCAGGTCCTGCAGTATATGCAGCATTGGCGCTGAAAGGCTATTTCCCCATGGAATGGCTTTTAACCCTCAACCAGCCGGAAACCAACCTGCCCAGCCATTGCGACATGAATAAAACCCCCGGCATTGATATGACAGCCGGATCTTTGGGGCAAGGTATCTCTTGCGCGGTGGGGGCTGCCATGGGCAGCAAAATCTGTGGGGACGGCGTCACTGTTTACTGCATTGTGGGTGACGGAGAAAGCCAGGAGGGTCAGGTTTGGGAGGCATCCATGACAGCGGCACAATATAAGCTGGATAACTTTATTTTGTTTTTGGATGACAATAAAAAGCAGATAGATGGCGAGACCAGGGATATTTCCGACCTTATTGACCCCACGGCAAAATGGGCGGCCTTTGGGTTTAACACCTTTGTGGTGGACGGCCATAATGTAGAGGCCATTGCCAGGGCCATTGACGACGCCAAGGCACTAAAAAACGGCAAGCCCAACTTTATTTGCCTCAACACCGTAAAGGGCAAGGGTGTTTCCTTCATTGAGGCTGCCGGCTTTGGTAATCATAACATGCCCATTTCTGCCCAGCAAAGAGAACAGGCTCTCAGCGAGCTGCAGTAAAAGGAGGTAGACGACTATGGCTAACAAAGAAATGCGCGCAGTTCTTGCCGAAAAGCTGGAGGAACTGATGCTTACCAACGATAAAATTGTAGTGGTGGATGCAGACCTTGCCAAGGCAAACGGCACCTGGGGGCTGCGCCAAAAA
This sequence comes from Bacillota bacterium, assembly GCA_023431215.1. Classification (GTDB taxonomy): domain Bacteria; phylum Bacillota; class Clostridia; order Oscillospirales; family Ruminococcaceae; genus Angelakisella. Next base: position 398 of record JAEYXR010000013.1, on the reverse strand, counting down.
TTCCCTCAGCGGGCGCTGGACGTAGGTATTTGTGAGCAAAACATGACCTCTTTTGCCGCAGGCCTTGCTTCTTACGGATTTATCCCCTTTATTGGCTCTTTTACCGCCTTTGCCACCCGCAGAACCTGTGACCAGCTGGCAATTTCGGTTTGCTACGCCAAACAGAACGTAAAAATTATTGGTAGCGACCCCGGCATCAGCGCCGAGCTTAACGGCGGTACCCATATGAGCTTTGAGGATATTGCAGTACTGCGCAGCCTGCCAGGCATGGTGATCTTTGAGCCGGTGGATGCTGTTCAGCTGGAGCAGAGCCTACCTCAGATTGTTGATTACAACGGACCTGTCTATATCCGTCTGTTCCGTAAACCTCTTGAACGCGTCATGCCTGAGGGTTACAC
>JAEYXR010000108.1 GCA_023431215.1 Bacillota bacterium | reverse complement strand
GGGAAGGGCTTATCATTGGGTCTGCTTGTGAGGCGGGAGAGCTGTTCCATGCTATTGTAGAAGGTAAAAGCTGGGGAGATCTGTGTGAAATAGCAAAATATTATGACTATTTAGAGGTGCAGCCCATTGGCAACAACATGTTTATGCTGCGTGATGGAATGGTCAAAAGTGAAAAAGACCTTGAGAACTTTAATCGCACAGTAATTAAGCTGGGTGACAAGTTGGGAAAGCTTGTTGTAGCAACAGGTGACGTACACTTTAAGGATAAAAAGGACGCCAAATTCCGCGAAATTCTTATGGCTGCTCAAGGCTTTAAAGATGCAGATCAACAGGCTCCCCTTTATCTTCGTACCACCCGGCAAATGCTGGATGAATTTGATTATCTGGGGGAACATACCGCAAAGGAAATTGTCATAACAAATCCTCAGAAAATTGCGGACAGTATAGACTATATTCGTCCCATCCCGGAGGGTACCTATACGCCAACCATTGAAGGCGCAGAAACAGATCTTATTAATATCACCACACAACGAGCCAAGGAAATTTACGGCGACCCCTTGCCGGAGCTGGTGGAAAAGAGGTTGGAGCGTGAGCTGAACTCCATTACCAAGCATGGCTTTTCGGTGCTATATATGATTGCACAAAAGCTGGTAAAAAAGTCGGTGGACAATGGCTATTCTGTTGGCTCCCGTGGTTCGGTTGGGTCCTCTTTTGTGGCTATTATGGCCGGCATTTCAGAGGTAAACCCACTGCCGCCTCATTATGTATGTACAAAATGCAAGCATAGTGAGTTTATTACCGATGGCAGCGTAGGCTCCGGTTTTGACCTGCCACCCAAGGATTGTCCCCATTGTGGTATCCCAATGAGCCAGGACGGTCACGAAATTCCGTTTGAAACATTTCTTGGCTTTGACGGTGACAAAGCACCTGATATTGACCTTAACTTCTCCGGTGAATATCAATCCAGGGCACACCGCTTTACCGAAGAATTGTTTGGCAAAGACCATGTTTTTAAAGCAGGAACAATCTCTACTGTGGCTGAAAAAACAGCATATGGGTATGTAAAGCATTATTTGGATGAAAGAGGACTCACTGTAACCAATGCCGAGGAAAGCCGCCTGGTAAAAGGCTGCACCGGTATTAAGCGAACCACCGGGCAGCACCCTGGCGGCATGGTGGTTGTTCCCAACGACTATGAGGTTTACGATTTTTGCCCCATTCAGCACCCGGCCGACGACCCAAATTCAGAAAATATTACAACCCATTTTGACTTTCACTCCATCCATGATACCATTTTGAAGCTGGATGAGCTGGGACATGATTCTCCCACTTTGTTTAAGCATCTGGAGGATTATACCGGAGTTAAAATTGCAGATATTCCTATGAGCGATCCTCTGGTATACAGCCTGTTTACAAGCTCCAAAGCTTTGGGGATAGATCTCTCGGATATCCGGTGTGACACAGGAACACTGGCTCTGCCAGAAATGGGAACGCCCTTTGTTCGCGGTATGCTGATGGACTCCAAGCCCAAAAACTTTTCCGACCTGTTGCAGATATCGGGACTCTCCCACGGTACGGATGTGTGGCTGGGCAATGCCAAGGACCTGATTGCAGAAGGAACCTGTGACATTTCCAACGTTATAGGCACCCGTGACAGTATTATGACCACACTGTATATCAAGTATAAGATGGAACCAAAGGTTGCCTTTAAGATTATGGAAATTACCCGTAAAGGTAAAGCGCCCGTACTGCTGACAGATGAAATGAAAAAAGACATGAGGGAGCATGGCGTGCCGGAGTGGTATATTCAAAGCTGCCTAAAAATCAAGTACATGTTCCCAAAGGCCCATGCGGCGGCCTATGTCATTTCTGCAATTCGGTTAGGTTGGTATAAGGTGTATTGGCCCAAAGAATTTTATGCGGTGCTTTTTTCGGTTCGTGGAGATGATTTTGATGCCAATGCAGCAATTAAAGGTACTTCATTTGTAAAAACACGCATTGATGCGTTGTACGCCAAGGGCAATGAAAGAAGTGCCAAGGAAGATGGCGTGTTGGAAATGCTGCAGATTATTTATGAGATGCTCAAGCGAGGCATCGAACTGCTTCCTGTTGACTTGTACCGATCTTCTGCCAATATGTATCGCATTGAGGATGGAAAAATCAGGCTCCCTTTTAGCAGCCTAAAAGGGCTTGGCGGTTCTGCCGCTGTGGGTTTAGAAAAGGCGGGCAAGCAGGGTGACTATTTATCGGTTGATGAAATCACTACCCGAGCAGGTGTTTCCAAATCGGTAATTGAACTTTTGCGGGAGCATGGTTCCTTGGCAGGTTTACCTGAAACCAGCCAAATCACATTCTTTTAGCAAACAAAGAAAAAAGCTTTCCTTTGAGTTTACCCATCAAAGGAAAGCTTTTTCTGGTTATTCACTGTCTTGTTGCGGTGTGGGACAGCAAGGCCTGGTACAGTTACAACGATTGCGCTGAACAGAAATAGTACCAAGGCTATCACCCAGTTGTGTAAATGCAATTGCAGCTAACTCCAAATCTTCATCACACAGATTTTCTGCAATTATGCAGGCCAGTGCACTGATGCCTAAGGTTATTTCACAAGGATTCATGAGTAATCACCTCAAAACATCTTATGTAGGGTGGCTACAACGGGTTATTAAATTCTTGTTTTATTTTTAATCCTTATTAATGTCCATGGCAGATATATAATCATCCAAACCAAAATTAACAAAGCGGCTGTTCCGGCAATGTAGCCTGGATTACCCAACAAATTGGCAAGAGGCACAAGGGGAGAGCCTTCTGAGGGAACATTGAGAAACATGTAGTTGGTATCTGTTAGTTTGTTAAAAAAATAAATAGGAATAGATAAAACAATTAAAAACACAAAACATCTGGGCAGCAGTTTCCAGTTTGGACGAAGCTGCCCTGTTGAAAGCAGCAAACAGACAAACAGTACCAGATAGGTATGAAAGCTAAAACTATGCCAGCACATAAAATGCATGGGAGGGCACTCTGTCCAGTTTGGGAATAGCAGTGCTGCAATGGCACCGGGAAGGGTCAGGCTGTAAAGCAGCTCATAAACAAAGGGGGTGGGCTGCCATGCAGCAGCAAAAAAGAAAAACATAGCAAGGCCACACAAATGCAAGGGGAGATACTGTATCAACGGACTGCCCACAGCAACAATTAAGATATCTTTTATGACTTCCTGCACAACAGTTAAAATTGCCAGATGTTTTAACACACAGCGCTGCCGCACATTGGTTTGCTTACGATACCAGCAGCAAAAAACAAAGATAAAAAGTGCAATAAAGAGCAGTATGGTAATATGAAATGGCCCAAATAAAGTAAAACCGCTGCCGGGCACAAGCTTTTCGGGTGAAACAAAGAATTGTGAAAAATCCATTTGCATCAACAGGCCTTTCCTATTTTTTGATAAAGCAAGATTAGAACATACGCCCGCCATCGGCACTTTCCCACAGATCGGCGTTATTGCCCATGACCTCCTTCAAACTTTCTGATAAGGCTGAGATACGTGAAATGACTTCAGCAGGCACGTCGGTGTCAAAGGCTTTGATATTTTCCTCCAGCTGAGCCGGATTACGAGAGCCAATGAGGACACTGCCTACCCAGGGCTGCGCTTTTAAAAACGCCAATGCCAGGGTAGACATGGTAAAGCCGGTTTCTTCACAAACTGTTTGCAGTTTTGGTAAAAAGCTGAATATTCCCTCCTCAAAGCCACTGTCCTTATGGCGTCCCTGTTCCCATTTGCAGTTATAAAAACGTGTTTCTCTGCGGTTAAGAGGTACATCTTCCAAGGTCTTAAAT
>JAEYXR010000097.1 GCA_023431215.1 Bacillota bacterium | reverse complement strand
TTCCCCCATCAACGATCTGGCTAATATGGCTGCAAGCCTGGCGCTCATTGCCTTGGGCGGGCAAATTGAGCTGAAGAACCTCTTTAGCAACACAAAGCTTATCTTTACAGGCTGCTTTATCAAACTGTTTGTCTCACCATTCCTTATGATGTTACCGGCTTTTCTGTTTTTTGATTTTACCGGTTACGAAATGGGTGCCTACTACTTTATCTTTGGTTCCTGCACCGCTGTCTCCAGTTTTATTATGGCAAAATCTATGAAGGCAGACGAAACCGTTGCAGCACAGATGGTAATCTATACAACGATTTTCTCGGCTGTCTCCATGTTTATCTGGATATTCCTGTTAAGACAGGTGGGCATTATTTAGCTACAGCAAAAGCCCCTGGTGCATCCTCTTTACATGAGGAGAACCAGGGGCTTGTTTTATGCCAAAAGGCTGATATCTTTAGCACTACATAAAGATTTTTTACCAAAAGTTACTTTTTGTTGATGGCAGAAGTGCCTTTTTCACGCAGATAGGTAGCTTCCAAATCGGAAAGATGCAGTTTTACAGCCAGAGGATAGCGGTCGTACGCCTGGCTGATTGCACCGCAGCCGCCTCTTACCGCTTCATCAAAGCCGCCCATATGCCAGCGGATAGCGGTGGCCTCGGCTGGTTTGAGGCGTACAAAACGCTCTATCAGATATACACTTTTTTCTCCATGACCATAAGGAAACGAATCCTCTACACTGTAATAGGGAACTTTATCCCATCGTCCGGTTTCTTCATTTTTTACATTGCGGGTAGAAATTTTATAAAACTGTGCTTTGCACAAATCATGAAGCAGGGAACAAAGGACAAAGCTTTCACGACTGTCTTCGCCCTCTTCAAAATGTTTTTCCATCATAACATCATACACATTTAAGCTGTGCAAAAGCAAACCAGAAGGGCATGCACAGTGGTAGCGGGTACTGGCAGGAGCAGTAAAAAAGTCAGTGCCTTCCAGCCAGGCCAGCAGCTCTTTGGCGCCGTCACGGGTTACATGTTCTTGAAATATTGCATAAAAACGGTCTTTCAGCTGCTGTGGGTCCATATAATTACCTCCATAATGCCTAAGCTTATCAATCAAAGTAAGTATAGCACAGCTTTCCATTGTTGACCAGTGGCAACCTTTTGCTTGTATAGGGTCAATCATTGGTACGCACTAAAAGAAAAGGCATCTGTGCCTTTTTATAACATGATGATAAAAAAGAAGTTTCTTTTTAGCAAGAACAATAAGTATGCTTTCATTTCAAGGACACATATGCATTTGTAATGTTTGGTGTTCATGATATAATAAGATATATTTTATATCATTGTTTTAAGCCGCACAACAGCGGCAGAACGGAGCTATTTGTATGAATACCTTTCTTTGTCCCGTGTGCCACAGTCCACTTGCCCGTCAGCAGGCAAGCTGGAGGTGTGTCAAGGGACACAGCTTTGATATGGCAGCCCAGGGATATGTTAATCTTTTGCTATCCAGCCAAAAGCATGCTAAAATTCCGGGAGACTCCAAGGAAATGGTGTCTGCAAGAGAGCGTTTTCTGGCAGCCGGTTATTATGGTTTTCTGCGCAACCGCGTGGCACAGGAGGCTGCAAAACTGCTGAAAGAGTGTCAGCATCCTTTTGTGGTAGATGCCGGATGCGGAGAAGGCTGGTATACGGCAGAGATTGCAAAGCAGGTGTGGCAATCCGCAGGCAACTGCACTGTAATGGGGCTTGATATTTCAAAATTTGCACTCAAAAGTGCTGCTAAAAAGGACAGTAGAATCCTTTGGGCTGTGGCATCTATCTTTACTATGCCGGTTGCTGACGCATCGGCAGACTTGGTGGTAAATATTTTTGCGCCCATTGCAGGGGACGAATTTGCCAGAGTGCTGAAAAAGGGCGGCTATTTGATGACCGTGGCCCCAGGGCCCAATCACCTTTTTGCGCTGAAAAAAGAGCTGTACGACACCCCATACCAAAATGGAGATGTTCCTGTACCGGAAAACACAGGGGATTTTTCACTGGTGGAGCGTATTGAAATAGGGCAGGAGTTTACGGTAAATACTCAGCAGCTTCTGCAGGATTTGTTCCAGATGACTCCCTATTGCTGGAAAAGCCCAAGGGAAGCAAAGGAGCGCCTGGCAGCCATGGATTCTTTGTCCATGGAGGGCGATTTTGTGCTTTGCATCTATCGGCGCAGATAAAAATACTACCAAACAGCAAGCAGTCCGCAGCCGGTAAGATGAGCCGGTTGTGGGCTGCTTTTTGTCAACGGGATAGTATCATGAACCATAGATAGAGTATGCTGTAAAGAATGGGTTGGTGCACAAGATAGATGAGCAGAGTGTGGCGTCCAATTTTGGCAAGCCAGGGCAGATGGCTGGAGTAAAACCAGACCGGTGCTTTTCCCTTGCGGATAATTCTACCCAAAAAAGCACCTGCAAAAAACATAAACGCCCATGGCATCATAGGGTAGTAATCAGAGGAAGTAATTCCGGCACTGGCAAAGCCCAAGGGAAAGAGCAGAGGTTTGCCGTAAAAAAAAGCCGGCATATTGACAGTATAGCCAAACAATCCAATTTTTCCGTAGTAAATGTCTTTGGTAAGAAAGAACAACAAAATACAAACTCCAGCACCAAGCCAAACCGGCACTTGAGATATAGGTTTTTCCAGTAGAGCATACAGCATCATGCAGCAGCCAAAAAAATGCAAAATACCAAACAGGATAAGTTCGCTGGGCATAAACAAATAAGTAACAACGGTAAATACCATGCCAAAGGCAAAGGTTTTAAAGCCGCGCCGCAGGTTACTGTGGGAGTACAGACAAGAGATACCCGAGATAAGTACCAAAACAGCAACAAAGCCGTCTCTTAAATTGTTCATCCATGGGTCAAACATCCAGTCGTCCATGCCTGCAGGAAAAAGCACCGTTAAGTCAAACAGCAGGTGGTACACCACCACAAAGATGATGATAAAGCCGCGAAGCTCATCCAGCAGATGAACACGGGAGGGCTTGGATTCTGTCATATTGGCACATCCTTTTTTTGAGGGGTTTGGCTCCCCATATAAATTCTTTTTTTGCCCTGCAAAACAAACAGCCTTTGCTGTTCTATTATAGCAACTTGACTTTTTATAGGCAAGCTGTTAAAACTGCAGTTTACCTGTTGTTTTCTCACGAATGGTACGGCACCCTCATGTAAATGTCAATACCAATTAGCCGTTTAATAGCTTAATATGCAAAAAATCTGATATGCTGCACGGGGCATAAAGGCAGAAAACAATTGTAAATTGCACACAAAAAGCGTATACTTGCAAAAGAAGCACAATGCTCAAATAGCGGGCGTGTGGCTGGATATTTTGATAAGTGAAGTGATGAACATGCTGGTAAACGTTCCCGAGCGCTGCCGCGCAGAGGTGGATTTAGACTGTTTAACATATAATTATGAACTGCTGCATCAGCATATTGGCTGCCGATATTTGGCGGTGGTAAAAGCAGATGCTTACGGTCATGGTGCGACCGCAATGGCTCCGGTACTGGAAAAGCTGGGGGTAGACTGGTTTGGTGTTTCCTGCCTGAGCGAAGCCTTGGAGCTGCGGTCGGTGGGGATTACCCGTCCCATTCTCATCTTTGGCTATACCTGCCCCGGCTATGCTCAAAGTCTGGCTCAAAATAAGATTACACAAGCTGTGTTTTCTGCCGAGTATGCAGCCCAGTTGGTTCAAAATGCAAAGGACGCGGGGGTGCGGGTGGATATTCACTTAAAGGTGGATACCGGCATGGGTAGATTGGGCTTTAATCCTCGTCATCCCGAGGATTTGGCGGCAATGGAAAAGGCGGCTCTGCAGCCGGAGCTTCATGTTACCGGTATTTTTACCCATTTTTCGGTGGCGGACGAACCGGAATCTGCCGAATCGGTGGAGTACACCCAAAAACAGTTTGAACTCTACCAGACAGCATGCAACTACCTTACCCAAAGGAACATTGATATTGGTTTGCGCCACTGCTGCAATTCTGCTGCAGGGGTACTATACCCCCAAATGCGGTTGGATATGGTAAGAATGGGCATTTGCATGTATGGTCTTGCCCCCTCCGGGCAAATGCGCAGCATTTTGCCGCTGCGTCCGGTTATGACACTGCGCTCGGTGGTTTCTATGGTAAAGCATGTTAATCATAATGACAGCGTCAGCTATGGAAGGCGCTTTAGAGCACAGGGAGATACTATAGTTGCCACTGTGCCTGTAGGGTATGCAGACGGCTATCCCCGCGAGCTGGGAGATCAAGCCCAGGTACTGATTCGCGGTTGCCGTGCTCCTGTAATCGGCAGGGTATGTATGGATCAGCTTATGGTGGATGTATCGCATATTCCCAATGTGGCAATGGGTGATGTGGTTACCCTGGTAGGAAAAGACAAAGGCGAAGAAATTACCTGGGATGAGCTGGCAGACCTTACCAATACCATCAGCTACGAGCGTATCTGTGCAATCAGCCGCCGTGTAAACCGGGTTTATCTGGGTGATGGTGAAAGAAAAGAAGCTTACACTCCTAAATCGCATCTTTAAATTAATAGCATTTGCCTTTGCAAGGGCTGCATGAAAATGTGGGCTTTGCAAAGGCTTTGCTGTTTCATACAAGAATAACTGTTATTTTTATACATGGTGTAAGCTTTGCAGCAACACATGTAAGTACAGTAAAGTCACCGGAAAAATATTGGTATTCTTCTGCAAAAAATAGTTGATTTTTAAATTTGTCCCTAGTATGATAACATTAAAGAAAGTTTTTGTACTTAAACCAAAGACATATTAGGAGGCTGCACAGATGGATACAATGTATGCACTAACCAAAAAGCTTGCACAGCCCGGTCTCTGGATGGAGCGTGTTCCCATACCCCAGGTGGGGATTAACGACGTGAAAATAAAGATTAAAAAAACTGCCATTTGCGGCACCGATGTGCATATTTATGACTGGAATCAGTGGGCGCAGGATACAATACCGGTAGGTATGACCGTGGGACACGAATTTGTAGGAGAAATTGTAGAGGTTGGCAGCAACGCTGCAGGCTTCCGTGTGGGTGAGCTGGTCAGCGGAGAAGGGCATATTGTATGTGGCAAGTGCCGCAACTGTCTGGCAGGCCGCCGCCACCTTTGCAAAAACACCAAGGGTGTGGGGGTTAACCGCAGCGGTGCTTTTGCAGAATACTTGGTAATACCCGCCGCCAACGTCTGGCGGTGCAATGATAAAATTCCTCTGGAGCTATATTCTATTTTTGACCCCTTTGGCAATGCGGTGCACACGGCCCTTTCCTTTGAACTGCTGGGCGAAGATGTACTGATTACCGGTGCGGGTCCCATTGGCATCATGGCAGGAGCGGTGGCCCGCCACGCAGGCGCCCGCCACGTAGTGATTACCGATGTCAACGACTATAGGCTGGAGCTGGCCAGAAAAATGGGCATTGAAACAGCAGTGAATGTCAGCAGGGAAAGCCTTACCGACGTGATGCAGCGACTGGATATGAAAGAAGGCTTTGATGTAGGGCTGGAGATGTCCGGAAATCCCGCGGCATTTCGCGATATGGTGGATGTGATGTTCCACGGCGGTAAAATTGCCCTGCTGGGGCTTCCTTCCCGCAATGAAGCCATTGACTGGAACCAGGTCATCTTTAACGGACTTACCATTTTGGGCATTTACGGCCGCAAGATGTATGAAACCTGGTATAAAATGTCCGCTATGCTGGAAAGTGGGTTGGATATTACCCCCATTATCACCCACCGGTTTGATGTACGGGATTTTGAAAAAGGCTTTGAAGCCATGAAGTCAGGCAATTCCGGCAAGGTGATTTTGGACTGGGAGCACATTAATGACTAAGCAACAGGGAGGAAGAAAGATGAAAACAGCACTAAAAATATACCATCAAGAACTGGAAGCAATTGCTGGGGCTGGCACGCTGAAAAATGAGCGCGTCATCACCACTCCTCAAACCAAGGTGATAGATACCACTGCCGCCAAGGGTGTGGTGAATATGTGTGCCAACAACTATCTGGGATTGGCCAACGACAGCCGCATTATTGCTGCTGCAAAGGATGCTTACGACCGCTGGGGCTACGGTCTTTCTTCCGTTCGCTTTATTTGCGGAACACAGCAGGTGCACAAAGACCTGGAAGCCAAGATGAGCCAGTTTTTGGGCACAGAGGACACTATTTTGTATTCCTCCTGCTTTGATGCCAACGGAGGCTTGTTTGAGACCCTGCTTACCGAGGCAGATGCTGTCATCAGTGACGAGCTCAACCACGCCAGCATCATTGACGGTGTGCGCCTTTGCAAGGCACGCCGCTTGCGCTACAAAAACAACGACATGGCAGACCTGCGGGCCAAGCTAGAGGAAACCAAGGATTGCCGAATCCGCCTTATCGCCACCGACGGTGTATTCTCTATGGACGGTATTATTGCAAACCTAAAGGCTATTTGTGACCTTGCCGATGAATATGACGCACTGGTGATGGTGGACGACAGCCACGCTACAGGCTTTGTGGGAGCTCATGGCTGTGGTACCCCGGAGCACTGCGGTGTGGTGGGACGTCCCGATATTATCACCGGAACCTTTGGCAAGGCCCTTGGCGGCGCATCGGGCGGTTTTACCAGTGCACGCAAGGAGATTGTAGACCTGCTGCGTCAGCGCAGCCGCCCCTACCTGTTTTCCAACACCATGGCTCCTGCCGTGGCAGCCGCCAGTCTCCGTGCTGTGGAGCTGCTGCAGGAAAGCACGGCCCTGCGGGATACCTTGGCGGAAAATACAGCTTATTATCGCAGCCTGCTTACCCAGGCAGGCTTTGACATTATCCCCGGTGAACACCCAATTGTTCCCATTATGCTGTACGATGAGCATATTGCTTCGGACATGGCTGCTCGTATGCTGGAAAAGGGCATTTATGTCATCAGCTTTACCTACCCTGTAGTGCCAAAGGGCAAGGCACGCATCCGCACACAGGTGTCTGCGGCCCATACCAAAGAAGATTTGGCTCATGTGGTAGAGTGCTTTAAACAAGTTCGGGATGAAATGCAAAAGTAATTAACAAAAAAGCAGCCGCACTTGCGGCTGCTTTTTTGCGTAGTTCGTTTATCTACAACTGAAAGAAATATTAAAGATTTGAAGGATTAACACAAGAACAACTAGGAGAAAACATAGGCATCCGACAAGAAGCCACCATGCGTTGAAAGGCCGAAGGCTACAACCCGTCGCTGAAGCTTGCAATAGATATTGCAAAAATTACAGAAACTCCTATTGAAGAACTGTTTCTATTTAATGAAGTGCAGTAGTATTCAAGGGGCTTTGCTGTAGCTATTGGATAAAAGCATTATTCATCAGCAAACATGGGGGTGGACAGATAACGGTCGCCGGTATCGGGAAGCAGCACTACAATGGTCTTGCCCTTGTTTTCGGGACGTTTTGCAAGCTCAATGGCAGCCCAGACCGCAGCACCGGAGGAGATACCCACAAGTACGCCCTCGTTTTTGCCAATTTCCTTGCCCATGGCAAAGGCGTCTTCATTGGTGACCGTTAGTATTTCATCATACACCGCGGTGTTCAGCACTTCCGGTACAAACCCTGCGCCAATGCCCTGTATTTTGTGAGCGCCTGCAACACCTGTTGACAGCACTGCCGAAGAGGCCGGTTCTACCGCTACAATTTGCACACCGGGTTTTTTAGATTTTAAATATTCACCTACTCCGGTGATGGTACCGCCTGTGCCAATACCGGCAACAAAAATATCCACCTCTCCATCGGTGTCCTCATAAATTTCGGGACCGGTTGTAATGCGGTGCACCTGGGGATTGGCGGGATTATTAAACTGCCCGGGAATAAAGCTGCCGGGAATTTGTGCCGCCAGCTCCTCTGCCTTGGCAATAGCACCTTTCATGCCTTTGGTTCCGTCGCTCAGCACCAGCTCGGCACCGTAGGCCTTCATCAGTTGGCGGCGCTCCACAGACATAGTCTCGGGCATTACAATAATAATACGGTAACCTTTGGCGGCAGCAACAGAAGCAAGACCAATGCCTGTGTTGCCGGAGGTAGGCTCTATAATAACAGAATCCGGTGTTAATTTTCCGGAAGCTTCGGCATCATCTATCATGGCTTTGGCAATACGGTCTTTTACCGAGCCTGCGGGGTTAAAATACTCCAGCTTTGCCAGCAGTTTTGCTTCCAGAGCATATTTCTTCTCCAGGTGGGTAAGCTCCAAAAGCGGGGTTTTTCCAATCAACTCATCGGCAGAGGTATAAATTTTAGACATAATAAAATCTCCCTTCAAAAAACAAAGAATGGTTGGCAAATTAAGTTGTTTTTTATGAAGCAGCTGCAACATCGACTGCTGTTTTTTGAAGGTGCAAGTGCAAAAGAGTGGCAATTTATCATCGATGTACCGCCGCCTTTCTAAAATAATATACTCAGTATAAACCTATAAACATACTTTGTCAATATGTTTATAGGTTTATTATTCTGCATCAATAGAAAAAGTCATAAGTATTAGTTTGAACCTTGAATTGAAATTGTTGGCATGGTAAAGTATGTATAGTAAATAAACGAAAAATAAGAATAGAGTTTGGACAAGTAAAAATTACGGATGATAGAAAAGCAGTAGATAGGAGCAGCAACCATGATGGTATCAACCAAGGGACGCTACGCCCTGAGAGTGATGATAGATTTGGCAGAGCATAATACGGGAGATTACATTGTGCTTATGGATATAGCCAAACGGCAGAATATTTCCGAAAAATATTTGGAGGGCATTTTGGCTACCCTGAGCAAGGGTGGTTTAGTGTTTGCTCTGCGCGGCCGCGGCGGTGGGTACAAGCTGGCAAAAGCACCGGAAAGCTATACGGTAGGCAGTATTTTAAAGCTGACGGAAGGTACGCTTGCACCGGTTGCCTGCCTGGAGGAGGAAGGGAAAGCGTGCGACAGGGCTGCAGAGTGCCGCACGTTGCCTATGTGGCAAAAGCTGGATAAAATGATTGATGATTTTTTTGAAGGCATTACTTTGGCGGACTTACTGCGTGAAAATAATGCGGATCATTATGTTATTTAAACAGGATATTTATTTTTATTGGTAAAAGGCACCTGAAGAATGGTGATTCAATCACTTCTTCGGGTGCTTTTTGCTTTTAATGTAAATTTATAATAAAGACATATTTTAAATAGCTCTATGGAACAAATAATACTGACAACAAAGTTATTTTGCGTTTAAGTTGTCAAGTTACGCAGCAAAAACTTATTTGACAATATTTTACTATTATTGCATTATTAACCAGTTTATATTACTTCATTTTATCGTAAAACACATACTAAAGCAACTCTAAAATCGAAGCATACCAATGGTAGGCAAAGCCCAGCTGTTTGCTCCCAAGGTGTTTTTTTATGCTCTCCCAGCTTTGGTGGGCGGCATCCAGCCCCAGTGTGTAATAAGTCTCTTTTTCGGTAAGCGAGTGCTTGCCCGGCGGCTGAAACTCAAAAATACAAATGGCTTCCTTGTTTGCCTTGCGCGCAAGCTCCAGCTCGGTTTGCATATGCTCTGCCTCGTTTTTACGGTAATAGTTCATCACTGCAACGGCATCACAGCCGGTGGCAATAAGCTGTTCCAATGCAGCTGTGTGAGAATTATCGTACCAATAGGGAATGCAGGCAATGAGAGCCAGGCCTTTTTGCTCGGCATATTGATATGCGGTGGACATGCCCTGCACATAGCTTTGCATCACGGCATTCTCGTCCTTATCCCATTCTTTTGTAAGATACGGTTCAACATCCACCATAATACCGGCCAACTGGCCACCCATGGAGACGGCACGGTCAATTTCTTTTATCAAAGAGGCACCGTCTGCCTCCAGCCCCCACTGGGGCTGCCCTGTCAAAAGATAGGTGTCTATATAGGCGCTCTTTAGTACCGAAATATACTCTGCGGCGTCTGATAGTTCATCCCCGGGGAATTCCTGATAAACGGCATTGATGCTTAGGCGCTTTAAGGCACTGAGCATGGTTTGCTGCTCTTGAGGCTGGGTAATGGGGGCTCCCCATATAAAAATACCCCGGGATTCTTTTGGCTGACGTAAAGCACCAGCGCCCGCCCATACTGCTACACCGCATACTGCCAATATTGTCAGGGCAATCAACCATTTCTTTTTCATTTATAACCACCTTTTGTACAGGGTAACCAGCTGTGCGCTGTAAGGTAAAAAGAGCAAAAGCAGGCAATCAGCTTTGATAGAGTTATTGTAAGGATATTACGTCTTTACGGTTATCATACCAATTTGTTTTCATTTGTCAACAACGGCATAGGCCGTTTTCTATGGAGGAATCAACATGAAATCTGCACTTTACAATCTTCTCCAGCAAACCGGAGACCTGACTCTGGAGACAATTCTCATTAACCTGTCTATGGCTGCTGTTATGGGACTTGTCATTTTTGTTTCTTACCTGTACACCCATGCAGGCACGGTATACAGCCGAAAATTCAATGTTTCGCTGGTGATGCTGACTGTCCTTACCGCAACGGTGATGACGGTCATCGGCAACAATCTGGCGCTTTCTCTTGGTATGGTGGGTGCCCTTTCTATTGTACGTTTTCGTACTGCTATCAAAGATTCCCGAGATACCGCTTATATTTTTTGGACCATTATTGTCGGTATTTGCTGCGGTGCCGGTGACTACCTTGTGGCAGCCATTGGTTCGGCGGTTGTTTTTATGCTGCTGCTGCTTTTGGGCAGGGTAAGAAATGATGACCGCATGCTGCTGATTATCCGTGCAGCCCGTTCTACCGAAGCGGAAATACAATCGGTGGTGTATCTTTATTACACAGCCTTTGCCCACCTTAAGGTAAAAAACACCACCCAGGAAACAGTGGAGCTTATTTATGAGCTGCCGCGCAGAGCTTTGCGAAAAGCACAAAGCATGGAAGAGTCCATTACCGACCGTTTGTATAAAATCGGCAGGGTAGAGTATGTCAATCTCGTCTCGCAAAGTGACGAGGTAAGCGGGTAAGGGGCTATGAGCAAAAAACTCATTGGACTGCTGGCTGTGTTTGGTGCTGTGGCTTTGTCTTTTGCGGCGGCCAGCTTCAGCTATGTTCAGTTTGATCGCTATCACCAGCACCTGGAAGCTCCCGGACCGTCTTTTGTAGAGGCGACCGGAGCCTTTCGCACCCATTTGCCCGTGGTATCCATCAATACCTACGGGCAGCTCATCCCGGGTCAAAACAACCAAGACGCAAATATTACCGCTTCGCTTACCGTTTGGGACAGCGGAGAGGGAAACAACAGCCTTACAGATTCACCGGTGCTGACAACCAATGCTTTGGTTCGCTATCGGGGTAATTCTTCGCTGCATTTTGATAAAAAATCTTTTCGGATAAAGCTGGTGGACCAAGCAGGTAACTCTGCAAAAGTAGAAATGCTGGGTATGCCCAAGGAAGATGAATGGGTCCTCAACGGGCCGTTTTTGGACAAATCCTTGCTGCGCAATTATATGATGATGAACCTGAGCGGACAGGTCATGGAAAATACGCCGGAGGTTCGCTATTGTGAGCTGTTTGTCAACGGTGAATACCGTGGGTTATACCTGATGATGGAGAGCATTTCACGGTCTCAGGCGGGTGTCAGCAAGGATGTGGAGGGCAGGGCCGAAACTTCGTATATTGTCCGACTGGACCGTGGCGCTAACGTAAACTTAAACACCTTTGCCCATTACACCCTGATTACCCACAGTGTAGTAAACGTGGTTTATCCTCCTAGCACCAGCTGCACACCCCAACAGGCACGCTTTATTGAGCGTGACATCAGCAAATTTGAAAAATCGCTGTATTCTTTGGATTATGACGACCCAAAGCTGGGTTATCACAGACAGATTGACGTCAGCTCTTTTGTTGACTACATGGTTCTCAATGAATTTTTTCAAAACTACGATGCCACAAGATACTCCACTTATTTAACAAAACCCATTGGCGGCAAGCTTTCCATTGGCCCAGTGTGGGACTTTAACAATGCGTTGGACAATTATATGGAAACCTCATGGGATGCCACCGGTTTTGGATTTCCCCAAGGGCTGTGGTACAATATGCTGCTAAGGGACGAGGACTTTACCAACCGGGTGATTACCCGTTACCGCCAGCTGCGTAAGACCATTTTGTCCGATGAATACCTTACAAGCTACATTGATGACACTGTTTTGTGGCTGGATGGTGCGGTAGAGCGCAACTTTGCGGTTTGGGGCTACACCTTTGAGCCACAATACGGGCTGTTGGAGCCTGCTGACAGAAATGTAGGCAGCCATGAGGAGGCTGTGGAGCAGGTTAAAAGTTTTCTTCTGCGCAGGGGTGCCTGGCTGGATGAAAACATTGAACTGCTGTACCAATATTGCCACCCCTCTGCCAACAAACAATACCAGCACTAGGGTGTAGACTGTGATTTGTGCGGTGTTGCACTAAACTTAAAAATATACATCTTAGCGGTTACCCCAACAGAGAAAGGAGGCGGTTTAGCATGCGCAGATTTTTGATGCTCTGTGCGGCGGTAATACTGGTGTTTGTTGCCTGTGGTTACTTTTACTATCATACCGCCCTCTATGTAGACTTAAAACCCCAGGCACCGGTGAACTCCTTTACCGCCACCCGCGGCAGCACCATTTTGGTGGACAGGGGAGAAGGACTTGCCCCTTATGAAATAAGAGGGGTAGACTTGGGCAGTGGAAAGCCCGGTCATTTTGCCAATGAATTTGCCATTACCAAAGAGGAATACTTAAGGTGGTTTGAGCAGATTCAGGAGATGGGTGCAAACACCATCCGTGTCTATACCATCAATTCCCCCACCTTTTATGAAGCTTTTTACCAATATAACAGCAGCAACCCCACCCCGCTCTATCTCATTCAGGGGCTTTGGGTGAACGATTACAGCCAAAACTCCCATATGGACGCCTTTGATGCCGGTTTTCTGAATCCGCTGCTGGACGATGCAAAGAGGATGGTGGATGTGATCCACGGCCGCCGAAACGTATCCTACAGCCCAGACCGCGGCAGGGGACAATACCGCCGCGATGTTTCTGACTGGGTACTTGGCTATATTTTGGGAGTAGAATGGGACGACCGTACGGTGGCCTATACCAACCAGATGCGCGCCGAAGCCCAAAGCTACAGCGGCAAATATTTTTATGCAGATCAAGACGCCACACCCTTTGAAAGCATGCTGGCTTTGCTGGGAGATACAGTGGCCGAATATGAAGCCGGACGATACAAGGAACAGCGGCTGATTGCCTTTGCCAACTGGCCTACCACAGACCCAAATGACTACAATGAAGGTATTACCAATTTGTTTCTAAAAATTGCAAAGGTAGATGTTGAGCATATTAAAACCACCGATGCTTTTGTATCGGGTCAGTTTGCATCTTATCATGTGTATCCTTATTACCCCGACTATCTCCGCCACAGCCCGGATCTTTCTGTTTATCAGGATGACGCAGGAACAAGAAATACCTACAAAGCTTATTTAGAAAGCCTGGTACAACACCACACTATGCCTGTGGTAATATCGGAGTTTGGTGTGCCCTCTTCCCGCGGTTGTGCACAAATTGACTATGGACGGGGTTTTAATCAGGGTAACTTGTCAGAGCAGGAGCAGGGGGAGGCAATTGCCGCCTGCTACCGGGACATTATGGATTCCGGCTGCGCGGGAAGTATTATTTTTACCTGGCAGGATGAATGGTTTAAGCGCACCTGGAACACCATGCATGCAGTAGATTTAAACCAAACCGCTTATTGGGCAGATTATCAGACAAACGAACAGTTTTTTGGGCTTCTGGCTTTTGACCCCGGCAACGGGCAGAGTGTCTGTGCTGTTGACGGTGATGCTGCCGAGTGGCGGCAGGAGGATATCATCAGTCAAAATGCCGACTTTAGCCTTTCGATGAAATATGATGAGGGACATCTTTATTTTCTGATACGGGGGCAGGTGGAAGATGGCCCCATTTATCTCCCCATTGACACAACACCCAAATCCGGCAGCAAAAGCTCTGCCATCCCACAGGT
>JAEYXR010000124.1 GCA_023431215.1 Bacillota bacterium | reverse complement strand
ATGTGGCTTCGAGCCGCATTCGGGGGGTAGCGTAGGGGGTATTGGAGCGACGCCCGCAGGCGGCCTTTCGGAGGGCAACCGCCGTAGGCGGCACTTAGCCCGTAGATGCCCCCTATGAAGGCAAGGCCTTGGGATAGCCTTAATATGCCTTGCCCCAAATAATAGAGGTTGTGGCAGGCTTGCCGCAGCAAACGCAGGTATCACCAATGTGCTCCTGCTCAAAGGGCATACAGCGGCTGGAAACTCCTGCTTCTTCCTTCAGCTTTTCTTCACAGGCACGGTCGCCGCACCACATGGTTTTAATGAAGCAGTTGCTTCCGTCGGCAATCTCTTTCAGTTCTTCCAGGCTGGTGGCGGTAAAGGTACGCTTCTCACGGTTTTCCAAAGCCTTTTGGTACAGGCTGTCGTGAATTTCACCCAGCAAACGCTGGATGGTGCCTTCCAGCTCTGCCAGAGGTACAAATATCTTTTCACGGGTATCGCGGCGAACCAGCACGCACTGGTCGTTTTCCATGTCCTTGGGGCCAATCTCCAGACGGAGGGGAACGCCCTTCATTTCATACTGGGAGAACTTCCAGCCGGGGGTGTTGTCACTGAGGTCAATGGTGGTGCGGAATTTTGCTTTGAGGCGGCTGCACAGCTCCTGTGCCTTTTCGGCAACACCTGCTTTATGCTGGGCAATGGGGACTACCACCACCTGGGTGGGAGCCACAGCAGGAGGCAGTACCAGACCGCTGTCGTCTCCATGGGTCATGATAATGGCACCGATGAGACGGGTAGAAACGCCCCAGGAGGTCTGGTGAGGATATTGCAGCTTATTATCGCGGTCGGTAAAGGTAATATCGAAAGCCTTGGCAAAGCCGTCGCCAAAGTAATGGCTGGTGCCGGACTGCAGTGCCTTGCCGTCGTGCATCATGGCTTCAATGGTGTAGGTAGCCTCGGCACCTGCAAATTTTTCCTTATCAGTCTTTTTGCCCATAATAACGGGGATAGCCAGATACTCCTTGCAAAAGCGGGCATACACCTTCAGCATACGCTCGGTTTCTTCCTTGGCCTCCTCGGCGGTTTCGTGCATGG
Organism: Bacillota bacterium; assembly: GCA_023431215.1. Taxonomy (GTDB): domain Bacteria; phylum Bacillota; class Clostridia; order Oscillospirales; family Ruminococcaceae; genus Angelakisella. The sequence continues at coordinate 14,611 of JAEYXR010000124.1, read as the reverse complement.
TATGACCCTCCTGCCACAAAAACTCGGAGGAGCGAAGGAAGGGGCGGGTGGTTTTTTCCCAACGGACAACAGAGCACCACTGGTTGTACAGCTTGGGCAGGTCACGGTAGGAATTGATGATATGAGAATAATGCTCACAGAACAAAGTCTCAGAGGTAGGTCGGACACACAGACGCTCGCTGAGCTTTTCGCTTCCGCCGTGGGTAACCCATGCCACCTCGGGCGCAAAGCCTTCTACGTGATCCTTCTCCTTTTGCAGCAGGCTTTCGGGGATAAACATAGGCATGTACACATTTTCGTGTCCTGTTTCCTTAAACATGCCATCCATAATCTTCTGGATGTTTTCCCAGATGGCGTAGCCATAAGGTCGCAGAATCATGCAGCCCCGCACGCTGCCGTAGTCTACCAGTTCAGCTTTTTTCACCACATCAGTAAACCACTTGGCAAAGTCCACCTCCATAGAGGTAATGTCTTCCACAAACTTTTTCTGTTCTGCCATTTTTCTGTTCCTTTCAGTAAACACAGCATCGACCGGGAGCCCTTCTCCCCACCGCATGCTATGTGTTTTTATCCACCTTACGGGCGCTTGTCCCAAAAGATGGTTACACATCATTATAGCAAGCCTAAAAGCCCTTTTCAAGCGTATTTTAGCATAAAGCTTTCTACCTTTTCTGCCATGCTGCCATGAATACAATATTGCAGTTTAAAATGCTTTGCTCCATGGGCATATCCCTTTTAATTTTCGGGCAGATAAGGAAACCAAATTACCGCTAAATACTACTTAATGAAAAATGCAATTCCCTGCCCTTGCTGGTGCAAAGGCAATGTAAGGCGGTACCGGTTTGCGCTTTTCCATACAAAAAAGGCACGGCAAAGCCGTGCCTCTTGTTTTGGCAATAATAACCTCTGGGGTTATTCCTCAACGCGTTCTTCCAGATACTTGACCATGTCCTCAACGGTGCGAACACCCTCCAGAGCCTCGTCAGGAATCTCAATATCAAATTCATCTTCCATGCTCATAACCAGATCCACAATATCCAAAGAATCGGCCCCCAGATCATCGACGATGTCGGTGCTCATGGTGATCTCCTCTGCATCAGCATCCAGCTGCTCCGCTAAAATAGCAGCAACCTTTTCAAAAATCATGTTTCATTTACTCCTTTTTGCTTCTCTTGGGATTACTTGATAATGACCTTATGATAGCTTGTTTTTGTACAGTTGGCAAGTAGTTTTAACAAACTTTTATTTGGCATAATGAAGAAACTTTATTGCTAAATTTTGTTTAACCCTACAATTTTTTTGATAAAACCGGCGAAATTTGAATTATCGTACTGTTTTTTCTTTGAAGTTCATATATTGTGCAGCAAAATGCTTGAGTTCATGCACATACTATTTGTGGGCAGCTTTGCCCGGGATGCTCTGCATCTGCAAAGCATAGAATCTCATGGAAGAAAGGAAACAAAAAATGAAAAAAATATTTTGCATTGTCTTGGCTTTTGCCTTAATGGGCAGTCTTGCAGGCTGCGGAGGTCAAAATGCTTCCAGTTCCTCCAATAGTCCTCCTTCAACCAGCAGTAGCGTAAGCTCTGAAAGCGCCTCTGTTCCTGCCTTGGATGAAGCAGGTTTCCCCACACTTTTGGATAATGTTTATACCAATTATGAGGTTATGGGTGTTGTAGACTTTGAAGAAAATGCCATTAAGGACGTACTGGGTCTGGAAAAGGACATGTACGACTTTTTTGCAGGACGTCAGTCTCTTGCCCGCTTTAACATTGGGGATGTCATTATTGTAAAACCCACCAGCGGTAATACCGAAGAGGTTAAGGAAAAATTAGAAGCATACCGTAAAAGCAAAGAAGACCAGTTTAAGGAATACAACGTAGGCGGAGACTATGAAAAAGCTCAAAACGCAGTGATTTATGAGCGGGGCGGATATGTGGTTTTGATTATGACAGAAAACAATGACCCAGCCAAAAAACTCATTGATGAATTTATTCCCGAATAAACACAAAAATGCCAAAAACCGTTCATCCATTTTCAGTAAATGTGAACGGTTTTTCCCTTTTTCTCTATTATTAATTTTAATAAATAAATTTTAATAAATATGCTAACTATTATTGACTTGTAAAATAACACAATATATACTGATGGTGCTTAAACAGAAAGGGGGATATACGGATGAAAAGCGATAGCTTTGAAATTGAGTTCAGTCATTTTTTAGACGGTGCTTCCTATGATATGGCACAAGAGGAATTCTCCAAATTGATGCGAATGGCTTTTGAGGCAGGCTGGAGGGCTGCAGGCGGTGCTTCCACTGTGCCATCCCAGAGCAAAACCTTTCTGTTATTTCAAGAAAACAGTGCCGACGGTAAATAAATGCTGCTTTTCAGCAGCCGGAACAAACTATTATTCTCATCTCAACGCAAAACAAAGCCTCCCCGCTTGTAGGCGGGAAGGCTTTGTTTTTATGCTTTTATTCCATCTCTTTGTTAAAGAAACGGTCTTTCTTACGGTAAGAGGTATGAAGAATCTGATGAGCAACATGGCTGCCGGGCTTTTTAAAGTAGGTATCGTACAGCTCCTTCAGCACCGGGTTGTCATGAGACTTCCGCAGCTCCATGTTGGTGTCATCTTCATATAGTGCTGCTGCGCGCAGGCTCTTAAGGTCGGTAAAGTTGCGCACGCTTGCAGGCTGAATGGGCTGGCCGCCGCCGTTAACACAGCCGCCGGGGCATCCCATAATCTCAATAAAATGGTAGCTCTTTTCGCCGCTCTTCACAGCATCCAGCACCTTTTTGGCGTTGGCCAAACCGGAGGCAACGGCAACATTCAGCTCGTAAGGACCAACCTTGTAGGTGGCTTCCTTGACGCCCTCGGTACCGCGAACCTCTTTAAAGTCTACATTTTCTGCTGCTTCGCCGGTAATCCACTCACGGGCGGTACGCAGGGCAGCTTCCATAACACCGCCGGTGGCACCAAAGATGGATGCAGCACCGGTAGAGGTACCCAAGGGTGCATCAAAGTCCTCGTCGGGCAGCGATATAAAATCAATGCCGGCGCGGTCAATCATACGGGCCATTTCGCGGGTGGTCAGTGCCACGTCCACGTCGGGATAACCCGAGGCATTCTCATCCTCACGACCCACCTCAAACTTTTTGGCGGTGCAGGGCATAATGCCAACCACAAAAATATCCTTGGGGTCAATGCCCATCTTTTTGGCATACCAAGTTTTGGCCAGTGCACCAAACATCTGCTGAGGGCTCTTGCAGGTAGACAGGTTTTCTACATACTCGGGGTAGTAGTGCTCGCAGTAGTTAACCCAGCCGGGAGAACAGGAGGTAATCATGGGCAGGGTTCCGCCGTTCTTTACTCTCTCCAGGAACTCATTGGCTTCTTCCACAATGGTAAGGTCGGCGGCAATATCGGTATCAAACACGCCGTCAAAGCCCATGCGGCGCAGTGCGGCAACCATCTTGCCCTTGACATTGGTGCCCACAGGCATACCAAAGGCCTCACCCAGGGTTACACGGATAGAGGGTGCGGTTTGTACCAACACATGCTTGCTGGGGTCATGGAGTGCACGCCACACATCCTTGGTGTTGTCCTTTTCGGCAATGGCGCCGGTGGGGCAAACCACAACGCACTGTCCGCAGGATACACAGGCAACGTCGCCCAGGTCAGAATCAAATGCGCAGCCAATATGGGTGTTGAAACCACGGTCATTGGGGCCGATCACGGCAACAGACTGCCATTTTTGGCAGGCAGCCACGCAGCGGCGGCACAGCACGCATTTGTTGTTGTCACGGTACATATGCTTTGCGCTGTCGTCAAAGTCATACTGGGGGTTCTCGCCTTCATAAGTGGCAGCGTCATAAACGCGGAAGTCTTTGCACAGCTTCTGCAGCTCGCAGTTGCCGCTGCGCACGCAGGTCAGGCACTTTTTATCATGGGTGGAAAGAATCAGCTCCAAATCTATTTTGCGGGAGGCAAATACTTTTTTGGAGTTGGTCTCCACTTCCATGCCCTCGGCAACGGGATACACGCAGGAAGCTACCAGGTTGCGCATACCCTTAACCTCAACAACACAGATGCGGCAAGCACCGATCTCGTTAATTTCCTTGAGGTAGCAGAGGGTGGGGATGTTGATGCCGATTGTGCGGGCAGCCTCCAAAATGGTGGTGCCTTCGGGGACACAAACAGGCATTCCGTTTATTTTCAGGTTTACCATATTCATCTCGCTCACCTCTCCTTATTTCTTCACAATAGCACCAAAGCGGCACTTCTCAATGCAGACTCCGCACTTGACGCACTTTTCGGGGTCGATGACATGCGGCTGCTTCACAGCACCGGTAATGGCGCCGGTGGGGCAGTTTTTGGCGCACAGGGTGCAGCCTTTGCACTTATCGGCTATGATCTGGATAGAGAGGAGAGACTTACAGACGCCTGCAGGACACTTCTTATCCACAATATGAGCAAGATACTCGTCACGGAAGAACTTGAGGGTGGATAGCACAGGGTTGGGGGCAGTCTGACCCAGGCCGCACAGGGCATTTTCTTTGATGTGGTAGCACAAGGTTTCCAGCTTATCCAAATCTTCCAAGGTGCCCTGACCCTTGGTGATGCGGTCCAAAATCTCGTACAGGCGCTTGGTACCGATACGGCAGGGGGTGCACTTACCGCAGCTCTCGTCAACAGTAAACTCCAGGAAGAACTTAGCAATATCCACCATGCAGGTGTCCTCATCCATCACGATAAGGCCGCCGGAGCCCATCATAGAGCCGATAGAGATGAGGTTATCGTAGTCAATGGGGATATCCAGATGCTCGGGAGGAATGCAGCCGCCGGAAGGTCCGCCGGTTTGTGCTGCCTTAAATTTCTTACCATTGGGGATGCCGCCGCCAATTTCTTCAATGACCTCCCGGAGGGTAGTACCCATGGGGACTTCTACCAGACCGGTATTGTTGATTTTGCCGCCCAGAGCAAACACCTTGGTGCCCTTGCTCTTCTCGGTACCCATAGAAGCAAACCAGTCGGCACCCTTGAGGAGAATTTGGGGGATATTGGCGTAGGTCTCTACGTTATTAAGTACGGTAGACACACCGAACAAACCCTTAACAGCAGGGTATGGAGGACGGGGACGGGGCTCGCCGCGCTTGCCCTCAATGGAGGTCATCAGGGCGGTTTCCTCACCGCAGACAAATGCGCCTGCACCCAGACGAATATCTACATCAAAGTTAAAGTCGGTGCCAAAGATGTTTTTGCCCAACAGGCCCAGCTCACGAGCCTGCTCAATGGCAATCTGCAGACGTTTTACCGCAATGGGGTACTCTGCACGTACATACACATAACCCTGCTCTGCACCAATGGCGTAGCCGGCAATGGCCATAGCTTCCAGCACAACGTGGGGGTCGCCTTCCAGCACAGAACGGTCCATAAATGCACCCGGGTCGCCCTCGTCGGCGTTGCAGCATACATACTTAACGCCCTTGGGCTGTGCAGCAGCAAAAGCCCATTTGCGCCCGGTGGGGAAGCCGCCGCCGCCGCGGCCGCGCAGGCCGGAATCGATGATGCACTTGATGACATCGTCGGGGCTCATTTCTGTCAGCACCTTGCCCAGTGCTGCATAGCCGTCGTAGGCAATGTATTCGTTAATGTCCTCGGGGTCGATAACACCGCAGTTACGCAGTGCAATACGCAGCTGCTTTTTGTAGAAATCGGTTTCACCCAGGCTCTTGACGGTATCATCCTGAACAGTCTCAGTATAAAGCAGACGCTTGACAATACGGCCCTTCAGCAGGTGTTCCTCAACAATTTCGGGAACATCCTCGGGTTTTACCATGGAATAAAAGGCACCCTCGGGGTAAACCACCACAACGGGGCCCAGTGCGCACAGGCCAAAGCAGCCTGTTTTAATGACCTTAATTTCTTCGGTGAGATGATTGGCAGCCAACTCTTTTTCAAAAGCTGTCATGATACGGTTGCTGCCGGATGAGGTGCAGCCGGTGCCGCCGCACACCAGTACATGTGAACGATACATGGGCAATGCTCCTCCTTCTTACTTTTTGCCGGCGCCGGAAGCACCGATGGTGTATTCAGAAACGGGTTTACCGTTTACAATGTGGTCGGTAACAATGCGGGCAACCATTTCGGGGCTGACCTTAACGTAAGTAACTTTTTCTTCGCCGGGTACATAAACCTCTACCACAGGCTCATACTGGCAGATGCCGATGCAGCCGGTCTGGCCTACTGCCACATGGGTAAGGCCGCGCTTTGCAACTTCCTCGGTAAAAGCGTTTAGTACGGGACGAGCACCTGCGGCAATACCGCAGGTTGCCATACCTACCACAACACGAACGGCGGTATCACCGTCATGGCGAATGCCGATTTTACCTTGCATTTCTTCTCTGAGCTTTTGCAGCTCGGCAAGACTTTTCATGGTTTGTATCCTCCCTGTTATGGGCTCCCTGATGACGGGGTGCCCTCTAGTCTATAGATTCTGCGGCCAGTGCCGCCGTGTTTTCGTCCAAAAACTCTCGAATAAACAGGGATACCTCCGGAGTATCCAAAGGAATGTCTCCCAAAATTTTTCGAAACTCTCTGGTGTCCGCCGTCACAGACCTTTGGCCGATACGACGGGTATATACAAAGTCGATGTCAGGATTGCACTGAATAAGTGCGGCAACCGTGCCGCTGATATCACCCAAAGGCATGCGGTCAATATGGCTAAGACCAAAAGTGGCCAATACCGTGGTGCCCTTTCCCGGTTGGCTTTGGATGGTAAGGCCGCCTCCGGTAAGTTCTGCCGCCATCTTAAAAAACGGTACGCCCAAGCCCACCTTTCGGGTGGTTCGGGTTGTAAAAAAAGGGTCCTGCACACGGGCTGCCTGTTCCTCTGTCATGCCGCAGCCATTGTCCTCAATGGTAATGGCAAGCCTGTCCATGTCGGGGTCTTCTTCTACCTTGATACAGATAAGGCTGGCCTTTGCCCGTACCGAGTTTTGTGCAATGTCCAGCACATTCAGTGAAAGCTCCTGCATGGCTTACAGGTATTTGGCCAAAATGGTATCTACATCGTCGGCCACCAGACGACCATAAACTTCGTCATTGATGGTCATAACGGGAGCAAGACCACAAGCGCCGATGCAGCGGCAGGCCTCCAAAGAAAACTTGCCGTCTGTGGTGCATTCGCCGTTTTTAATTCCCAATTTTTCTTCCAGGCGCGAAAATATATCGCCTGCGCCTTTTACGTAGCATGCGGTACCCAGGCAAACGGAAACTTTATATTCACCCTTGGGGTTCAGGGTAAACTGTGAGTAGAATGTTGATACGCCGTATACTTCCTCCAAAGGAATGTGTAATTCCTCCGCAATCATACGCTGGACTTCAATGGGCAAATAACCATAGATGCCCTGAGCAGCCTGCAAAACAGGCATTAAGCAGCCCTCCTGGTTTTTGAGCTTTGCCATTGCTTCGCGCAGCTCTTTTTCCTGGTTGGCTGTCCCTTGAAAAGGGAGCTTGCAAATGGTGCTGGACATAGTCCTGATCCTCCTAAATCACTATATTGGGTACCGTAAACAGCCGGCCAAACAATCATACTCTACCGAGTATTGCCCCTTGCAAATTACCGCCTAAAAAGAATCAATACGCCGGCAGAGGTGTGGCTTTTATTCAAATATCTCTTCAACTTATGATTGCTTGACTACATAAGCAGGATGACCCTCACCTGCTAGTTTGTGAATATTATAACATAATTGAGTCGTTTTTTCTACCTTTTTCACTGAAGTTAGGCTCTATTGCACATTTTCTACTTTTTATGCAATTGTGTTTACTTTTTTTAGATGCTATAATATAAAATACATAAAATATAGACCAAAGCAGTGTGCTTTTCAACTGACTGAATAGGAATTTAATTCTATTTTTGTGCTGCTTTTGGCAGCGGAACGGAGAAACGAAGCCTATGACATTACTAGAAGTAAAAAACATCTTGGATGCCCAACTGCTGTGCGGCGAGGAACTGCTGGAATCCAACGTGAACACTGCCTGCGGCAGCGACATGATGAGCGACGTTTTGGCTTATGTCAAGGATCAGGCGGTGCTACTTACCGGCCTTGTCAACCAGCAGGTTATCCGCACTGCCGAAATGATGGATATGGTGTGTGTAGTGTTTGTCCGTGGCAAGATGCCCGACCAGTCCATCATCGACCTTGCCCAGGAAAAGGGTATTGCCATTATGACAACCTCTCACCGGATGTTTACCACCTGCGGCCTCTTGTATCAGGCAGGCCTCAAAGGAGGTCTTCATATCCGTGACTAGCTCCATCCATTACACCTATCATGTTCCCGGGGATGATTTTACCCGTGCTGGAGAAGCCTCGGGGGCTTTAAAAAGCGCTTTAAAAAAGCTTGGCCTGGGACCCGAGATTATCCGCAAGGTGGCCATTGCCATGTATGAGGGTGAAATTAACATGGTTATTCATGCCCACGGGGGCAGAATTGATGTGGACATTACCCCCGACAGCATTGTTATGGTGCTTGCCGACCACGGCCCCGGTATCCCCGATGTGGACAAGGCTATGGAGGAGGGTTGGTCTACCGCCACCGAGCAGGTGCGTAATCTGGGCTTTGGTGCAGGTATGGGCCTTCCCAATATGAAAAAATATACAGATGAGCTTGCCATAGACAGTACCGTGGGGGTTGGTACCACCGTCACCATGAAGGTCTGCTTATAACGTTAAGTCCCGCTTTGCTTGGGTCTAAAACATAAAGGAGATAAGGAAAAACAGTTTTTCCTTAAAGCGTCATGCCATGATTAAAGAAAATTACTTTCACTCGGTGACGCTGGACAGCGCCTCCTGTAAAGGCTGCATTACCTGCGTCAAGCGGTGCCCTACCGAAGCCATTCGGGTGCGGGGCGGCAAGGCAAAAATTCTAAAGGAACGCTGCATTGATTGCGGAGAATGCATTCGGGTCTGTCCGCATCATGCCAAAAGAGCAATTACCGACCCGCTAAGCGGTTGGAGTAACTATAAATATAAAATAGCACTGCCTGCACCCTCCCTGTTTGGGCAGTTTCATAATCTGGACGATATTGATATTGTACTGCGCGGACTGCTGGAGATGGGCTTTGATGAGGTCTTTGAGGTTTCGCAGGCGGCAGAGCTGGTAAGCGACGCCACCCGCAAGCTGATGAGCGAGGGGGCCTTGCCCCGTACCACCATTTCTTCCGCCTGTCCGGCGGTGCTTCGGCTAATTCGTGTGCGTTTTCCTCAGCTTTTAGAAAACGTTCTGCCGCTGAATGCTCCGGTGGAGGTGGCCGCCCGCATTGCCAAGCGCCAGGCCGCCAGAAAAACCGGCTTGCCCCTGTCTGATATCGGCGCCATCTTTATCTCCCCCTGTCCGGCAAAGGTTACCGCCTCTAAAAAGCCATTGGGCACCGCCCACAGTGACATTGACCTGGTGGTGTCGGTAAGCGAGGTTTACCCCAAGCTCCTTGCTGCCATGAATGCTCTGGAACGCTCCGGCAAAGCCGTCTCCGATTCTCCCCTCTCCAATTCGGGGCGTATCGGTATTTCCTGGGGCCGCAGCAGCGGAGAAGCCTCGGCAACTCTTCACGAGCGCTACCTTGCGGCAGACGGCATTGAAAATGTCATCCGCATTCTGGAGGCTATGGAGGATGAAAAACTGTACAATCTGGACTTCATTGAGCTGAATGCCTGCTCGGCAGGATGTGTGGGTGGTGTGCTCAACATAGAAAACCCTTATGTGGCAGCCACAAGGCTGAAACGCCTCAGCCACTACCGGCCTGTTTCCTGCAACCATATCGGTGACAACCTCCCTCCCGAGGTAAAATGGGATAAAGAGGTGTGCTATGAACCGGTGATGCGGTTGGACCCCAACCCCATCAAGGCCATGGAGATGCTGAGCGCTATGGGTGAAATTGAAGAACGCCTGTACGGGCTGGACTGCGGCTCCTGCGGGGCACCGTCCTGCCACGCTTTGGCTGAAGATATCGTCCGTGGCTATTCCACCGAGGATGCCTGCATCTATGTGCTCAAGGATAAGCTGGAGGTGGTGCTGGAGGGAATGATGTCCTTAAACCTCACCGGTACTGTCCCTCGCAAGCAAAAACCTGCCGGGCAGCAAAAAGAGGAGGAAAACGCCAAGGAGGAAGTGTTATGAACCCTTTAGAACTGCTGACAGATAATCGCTTTGCTCTTGCTACCGGTGACGGCAGCCGCTGCGCCACCTCAATCTACTGCTGTGACCTGCTTTCTATCGTTATGGGACGTGCCCCGGCAGACAGTGTATGGGTTACTGTTATGGGAAACCTTAATTCCATTGCAGTAGCTGTATTGGCTGAAGTCTCCTGTATTATTCTCGCCGAGGGCATGCCGCTGGATGCAGATGCATTGGCAAGGGCACAGTCCGAAAACGTAACGGTGCTTACCACAAAGCTGCCTGTTTACGAAGCTGCGGCTGCGGCTGCGGCATTGTTGCCCAAGGCACCCAATGCATAAGACTGATTTGATACAAAACCTCAAGCAACTACTACACCTGTGGTTGTACAATTATTTTGTGGATAACCATATAGCCGAAACAGTAGTATTTTTGATGCACCGAGGGGAGTGAACGCCATGCCAAACTTTGCTTATGACCTGCATCTGCACAGCTGCCTCTCTCCCTGTGGCGACGAGCTGATGACCCCTCCCAACATCGTCAATATGGCAGCCCTGAAGGGGTTGTCTCTTATTGCCATTACCGACCACAACAGTACCCGTAACGTGCGGGCGGCCATGCAGGCTGCTGCTCAGCTTCCCTTGACGGTGATTCCCGGGTTGGAGCTTTGTACTTCTGAGGAAATTCACGTTGTATGCCTTTTTCCCAACGCAGACAGTGCCGAAGCTGCAGGGGCTTATGTGGAAGCCCGCCTGCCTCCTGTGGCAAACCGCCCCGATATTTTTGGCAGGCAGCTGATACTGGATGCCCGGGAGAATATTTTGGGAGAAATAGAACCGCTGCTTATTAATGCTACCTCTATTTCTGTGGATGACGCCCCTGCCTTTGCCGCAGAGTTTGGTGGTTTTTGTTTTCCTGCCCATATAGATAAGGACAGCAACAGCATTCTTGCAACCTTTGGCATGCTGCCGGAGCACATCCCTTTTGGCGCCATTGAGGTCCACCGCCCCAAAACTTTTTTTGCAAACCCCGCCAATGCTGACTTACAAAACCGTTACCGCATTGTCACCAGCTCCGACGCCCATTATTTACAGGACATTGCCGAGGCGGAGCACTTTTTAGAGCTGCAAAGTCCCGACTTTATCTCTTTAAAATCTTTTTTAGCCTGTCAGCACTTTTGCTAAAGGCAGCCTTGATACCAACTTTTTAATAAATTTTAATATATTGACCCAAAAAATTTTATTCTTAATAAAAAAAGCAAAAAGCACAAATAATCATTAGGTAATATGTAAAATTTAAGTTTTATTTACAGGTTTTTACACTTAAAACCGGGTATTTATTGTGATTAGAACACAAATTTACGTTATTTTTACCTAAACTTTCAGCAGTGTACCTGCTGGTGCATGGAAAAAATATATGATATGATATTTTTGCAAAAATGTAAGAATAAAACCAATGGAGGGTCATCGTTTTGAGCTTTTTTAGCATCATTAACCTGTTAGGCGGTCTGGCACTGTTTTTGTACGGTATGTCAGTACTGAGCAACAACCTGGAGAAAGCCTCGGAGGGTCGTCTGGAGCAAGTTTTGGAAAAACTTACGGACAGTGTTCCCAAAGGCGTATTGTTGGGTGCTCTGGTCACCGCCGCCATTCAATCTTCTTCTGCCACTACCGTTGTTGTAGTTGGTCTTGTAAATGCAAAAATTTTAAAGTTACGCCAGGCTATTGGTGTTATCATGGGTGCCAATATTGGTACCACCATTACTGCACACATCCTGCGTCTAACGGATTTGGAATCCAGCAACTTTTTTTTAACCCTCATTAAACCCACAACCCTCGCTCCTCTAATGGCTGTCATTGGCGTTATTCTTTTTATGAGCTCTAAAAGAGAGCGCAAAAAAGACGTTGGCCTGATGCTGCTGGGCTTTGGTATTTTGTTCACCGGTATGTTCCAAATGGAAGCTGCCGTACGACCCTTAAGCAGCAGCCCCTTCTTTGCCGAACTGTTTGCCACCATGCAAAACCCCATTATCGGTGTTTTGGTGGGTGCCTTGGTTACCGCAATTATTCAGTCCTCCTCTGCCTCTGTGGGTATTCTGCAGGCTCTGTCCTCCACCGGCAGCATTACCTATTCGGCAGCTTTTCCCATTATCATGGGTCAAAATATCGGCACCTGCATCACACCAATTCTGGCCAGTATCGGTGCCTCTAAAAACGCAAAGCGATCCGCGCTTGTTCACCTCATTTTTAACATTGGCGGTACCTGCATCTTCCTGGTAGCCACTTACGCTTTTCAGTATTTCGTCGGGTTCTCCTTCTGGGATGCCCCCATTGACAAAGGCGGCATCGCCAATTTCCATACGGTATTTAACGTTTCTGTTACCCTGCTTCTGATTCCATTTGTTTCTCTCATTGAAAAAATGGCTTACAGATTTATTAAAAAGGACAACAACGAAGATGGCATCAGCAATATTCTTGGCAACCTGGACGAGCGCCTGTTTGTCTCTCCCGGCCTTGCCGTAGAGCATGCCCGTACCACTGTCTATCATATGGTAGACCTTACTGCTCAAAACTTTGAGCTTGCCCGGGAGCTGGTTCTTTCGGGTTATGACCCCAAAATTGCAGAGCTGATGAAACAAAACGAAATGAATGTTGATACTCTGCAGGATAAAATCGAAGACTACATCATTAAGCTTTCCAAGCGTTCTCTCACCGAAAAGAACAGCGCTGACGTCAGTGAGCTGCTGCATATGATTGGCGAATTTGAGCGCATTGCCGACCAGTGCGAAAACATTATGGAAGCTACCCAAATGCTTTATGATACACGGGGAGAAACTGGATTTTCTGCCCACGCCCGCCAGGAGATGGAAAACTTTATTACTGCAGTGGGTGAGATTTTTGTTCTTACAGGCAATGCCTACAAACACAATGACCCTGTTATGGCGCACCGCATTGAGCCTCTGGAGCAGGTCATTGACATCATTGAAGAGCAGCTTAAGCTTCGCCACATTGAGCGCCTGCGTGACGGCCGCTGCTCGGTGGATACTGCCTTCTCTTTTGTTGAGACCCTTTCCTGTTTGGAGCGCATTGCGGACCACTGCTCCAACATTGGTGTTTATATCATCACCATTCAGGAAGGCCACAAGGACTTTGATACCCACGCCTACCTGCATACCTTGCACAAAGGCGAAACCGAAGCGTATGCCCAGCAGTATGCTCATTACGAAAAGAAGTATTTAATGCCTTTGACTGCTGATAAGTAACGATATTTTATAAAAAAGGACAAGTCCGTGCGTCTCTCAAACAATATCAATCAGGGCATCATCCCAAGCTTGGGATGATGCCCTGATTTTATATTTTTTAAATTACCATGTAATTTTGCTACGTCCATTTGTCATTCACGCGCCGTTCAAAGACCAATGTGCATGAAATAACTCTAGTACAGATTACTTTCTATTTGCCGGTACGGCCAAATTATCCTGTAACCCATAAAAAGTCTAGCCCCGGAAACAGCAGATGTATGAGAAAGGCGACAGCAACATTTCCTAAGATGGCAAGTCCAAAGTAACAGCATATTTTCCACCCTTTGGCTGCCACATCCTTTATTTTTCTACATCCGAAAAAATAGAGGAAACTTTTTCATCCATCAAGCTTTTTTCCCGCACATCCTGAACATCCAAATCTTTTACCAGCTCATCTAACGTCATATTAAAATAATCACTAAGCATTACCAGCCTTTGAAAATCCGGATAGGATTGACCAGATTCCCACTTGGAAATTGTCTGCCTTGAAACCTGCAATTCTAACCCCAATTCCTCTTGGGACAAACCATATTTCTTTCTGATGGCTAACAATTTTTCATGAAACTTCATTTATTATAATCTCCTTATCCATTTGGTACTGCAAGTATAGTAAAAACTAATTTTTAAAACAAGCAACAATCATTGTCAATTTGTCAACGCCTGTTAACATTGCAAGATTTCAGCTTTTAATAACATTCTTGACAATCTTTGCTGACATATAAAAATAAACAGCGATATCATACATTCTATGAGTATCGCTGCTTTAACATTTTCTATTTACATTTTATGGTTGCCCTGCTTCATTTTTAGAATTAGTCGGCCCTATCGCAAAAGAATCCATCCCGAAAGCCTGCCATCCGGATTGAAATGCTATTCGCATAATAGCAAAAAATTTCTGCTGTGCCTGTTCATATTCTTTCGTTTCAACAAACCGATCAAATGCTTCTTCCAGGTTCATCTGCCATCCCCTCTTTTTGCCCAATTCCTTTACTGTATTGCTGATAGCCTTATTTTTGTGGGGTGGCACGAAGCATTTCTATATGGGGAATTCCGTCCTCCAAAAACTCCTGGGAGGTTTGAACAAACCCAAAACTCTCGTAAAATTTTTGCAGATAACTTTGCGCCTCTATTTTT
>JAEYXR010000104.1 GCA_023431215.1 Bacillota bacterium | reverse complement strand
AGGCCTCCAGCTTTGCGGCATCTTTTTCACAGGCAACCAGCCGCCCCGTCGTTTTATCAAGAACGGGAATGGTATCCCCAATGCGTTGTGCCTCCTCAATATCGTGGGTAACCAGCACAATGGTAATGCCTGCTTCACGCTGTAGCTGCATCAGCAAACTTTGCATGGCACGCCGAGTCAAGAAGTCAAGGCTTGAAAAGGGCTCGTCCATTAGCAGTACACCGGGTGCAAGGCAAAGTGCCCGGGCCAAAGCACCACGCTGCTTCATTCCGCCAGAGAGAGTATGAGGATAGGCGTTTTCAAAACCGCTTAGCCCGGTTTTTTTTAAATATTCATCGGCTCAGGCATGTGCTTTTTGCGGGTCACGCTCTACCCCCGATTGCTGTAAAGCAAACACCAGATTACCGCGAAGCGTCTGCCAGGGGAATAATTGATCATAGCTTTGAAACATCATAATCATATCTCGCCGGGGCTCGGTGACCAATTCTCTACCCAACAAAACGGTGCCATAATCAGCTTTGTCAAAACCCCCGATAATGCGCAGCAGTGTGGATTTTCCACAGCCGCTGTGCCCTAAAATAACAAAAATACCGCCTGCTGGGACATCCATATCCAATTGATTGAGGACATGCAACCCCCCGGGAAAGGTACGGGTGATACCGCGGAGTGTTAATGCATTGGTCATCCGTCATCCCTCGCTTTCGCATAGCCCCATTTTTCAACAGTATGACGCTCAATAAAGGCAAATAAGATATCCTCAATGAGGATGCCCAACAGTATTACAATGAAAATTCCGGCAAACAGGCCGGCAGTGTTCATAAAAGTGCGCTGTTTGAGTATGTACCAACCAATACCGCCCTTTGCACCAACTGCGCCAAAAACCATTTCTGCGCTGATCAGCGCACGCCAGGCACGTGCAAAGCCGATTTTTATGCCGCTGATGATGTATCCGGCTGAGCCGGGCAGCAAAATACGCCATGCAACGGCAGCCTTTTTCATGCCAAGGTTGCGTCCACAATCAAGATACATTTGGGGCACTGCGGCAATGCCTGCTGTTATGTTCAACAGAATAGGCCAAACAGAGGCATGTACCAGTATTACCAGCACGGCGCCGCTGCCGGTACCAAACCAAATGATAATAAGGGGCAGCAGGGCAAGCCCGGGCAAGGGATGCATGACGGCGGTGAGAGTATCAAAAAAGCTGGCGGCGGTACGCCATTTTACGCTTGCCAGTGCAAACAGTCCTGCCATAGCTGCCGAGATGAATATGCTTGTAACAATGATGCCCAGGGAATAGGCAGTCTGGTATATCAAATCACCCTGTATAAGGCTTTCCCACAGCGTTTTGGCTACCAGTTCTACAGGGGGAAACAGCAAAGGTGAAACATTGAACAGCTTTACACTGGCCTGCCAAATTATCAGTAGCAGTATCAGCCAAAAGGCACGCTGTACCCAGCGTGGTGCGGATTTAAGATGAGACAAGGTCAAGCTCCTTTCACATTGTCAAAGGCAATATCAGAAAGTGTGGGTGCTGCTTTGGTAAAGCCCATGCGCTGCATGGCTGCAGAAAGGGTGTCAATGCCATGCAGTTGGGTGGTATAAATGGTGCCACGGAACTGCATCTGTCCCTTTAGCTCCTCTTCACTGATACCGTAAATAGGTGCAAGCAGCTTTACTGCCTCATCGGTGTGGTTATTGATATAGTCAATGGCTTCCTCCAGGGCTTCCAAAAAAGCGGTATACTCCTTAGGATGTTGCTGGTAAAACTCGGTCATTGCCACCCCTGTAATAAAAGTAAGGGGTTCTCCTAAAATCTCATCGCCAGTGGCCAAAACGGTCATGCCTGCTTCAAGCTCGGTACCAAGGTATGGCGGTGTTGCCACATGGGCGCTGATTTCGGTATCGGCCAGCAGTGCCTGCATGGCATCTGGATGGCTTAATGAAACACAACGGGTATCCAGCGCCTGGGCATCTCCCAACTGCTGTTCTGCAAGCATACACAAAAGCACATGCTGGGTACAGGCAGGGGAGAGAATGGCAATACGATCTTGTGGGGTAAAGTCGGCAAGGGAGGTGTAGGGCTTGTCGGTGACAATTGCTACCTCATTCATGCTGATGCCTGTGGCAAATTTCCAGGGCATACCGTTGTCCACCCCTACCAAAACAGGGGCGGGGCCCATAAAACCAAAGTCAATGTCGCCGCTGAGCATTCCCTCGCGGATGGCGGTGGGTCCTCCAAACTGCTTCCAATGCACTGTTATGCCGGGTAGTTTCTTTTCCAAAAGCCCTTGTTCTTTTATCACGGTAAGGGGTGCATAGGCAATGCCAAACTGTTCGGCAATGCTGATTTCATAGTTGTTTTTACTGCAGCCGGCCAGCAGCAAAAAGGCGGCAAGCAGGCATAAAATTTTGTGTTTCAATGTAATCATCCATTCTGCCGCTCCGCATCGGCATAAACTTAGCTTAAAACTTCATGTGCCATAGCACACCACGATGCATGCAAGGGCTTGCGGGGCATGAAGTTTTCACGCATCGGGGCGGGAGCGTCAACAGCGCATATCGCCCTGGGCATAGGTGTTTTGCATGGCAAAACAGAGATTCTTATCATGCGAAGTAAAGGAATGATAAGATGATATGTGGTTTCCGAAGGAAATACAGTTGCCAATGGCACAGGCGCAAGCATCCATCCAAAGGGGCTGCGTAAACTGCGCAGTAGTCGTTTCTGATGGTAGTTTAAGCTTGTCATAAACCTGTCCCGGTCTGGGGAGAGCGTGTAAATCCCGTATATCACCCAGCGCATTGCTCCGGGGCTACACTATTAAGTGTGGTTGCTCTTAAATCATTGGATAGAGACGGGTAAGCATGTCCTTTCCGCTGGTATCGGTTACTCGTAGTGTCTGATAAAACTGCTGAATGCATTGCTGCATTTCCTCTTTGCTTTCGGCCACAAGAACGGCATGACCAAAGCGTGCGGTTGCATTTTCCATTGCGGGTATGGTCTGACCCGGCTGATAGTTAAAGCCGGCGTCAAGCACAAAAGGCAGAGACCTCAGTTCCTCCTCTGATGTTATGTTGGCAATGGTACCGCTGCGGCAGAACAGAAGCTGTGCGGCAACCTGTCTTGTGGCTTTAGATACGTGGTAACTGTGCAGGGTAGAACAATCCACCGGTTCGCCCAAGGCAGAGCGCATGACTGCATCCAAAATATCAAAACCGCTGATGTAGGGAATGAAAAAATCTTCAAAAGCGCCACCAATGCGGCAGGCAAGTTCGTTTACACAAATACCATGGCTGCCAATCAGCAGCTGCACATACAGTGGCCCGTTCTCGATGCGGCAGGCCTTGCAGAGCTGTTCACAAATAGACTGCATCTGGAGATGTTGGTGCAAATGTACCGAAGGAAAGCGATGCCCAATGCAGACGCCGATATGTTTGGGATCGGGGTAAAGAAGACGGTCTGTTATGGTAAGCATAAAAACTCGCCCGTTCTCCACCCATGCGCTTACGGTTACCTCGTCGCTGGGATAAAAGCTTTCTACCAATACCGTATTTGTGCGGGAAAACCGTAAAGTTTGGGGAATATGCGCCACAACATCTTCAGCACTGTCCAGTAAAAAAATACCCCGTTGGCCTTGGCTGTCCAGTGGTTTAATCACATAGGGCCCAGCAAGACCTTCCAGTGCGGCGGCAGCGTCACCTTCGTGTAAAAAACGGTAGGGCACGGTAGGAATCCCGTACTGAGTCATACGCTGCTTCATGATTTGCTTATTGGTTACACAAAGGGCAGTTTCCGGGGTAATCAAGCTGGGCAGCCCAAGCTGCCGGCTGACATATGCCGCCGTATACACAGGTTGGTCTGTGCCAAGGGTCATAATGCCGTCAGCGTGGGAGGTACGTGCAGCCTGTATGCACCCTTCAATATCAAAGGTGCTGACTGGAATATGTGCTGCGGCATACTGTGCGGCAGGAGGATGGAGGGTGTAGTCCACAAGTGTTACGGTCACACCTTGTGATGCAGCATAACGGGCAGCACTGCGCTGGCAGTTGCCACCTCCCAAAAGCAACAGATTTTTCAAGTGCTTTCGTCTCCCTCCCAAATAGATTCAATCTTGTACAGCACACGGGGCGGCTGCTTGGTGCAAAGCAAATAATAATGGATAATACCGCAATATAGTAACACCAGCTTTTTTAAGGTATAGCCGCTTTTACCATATATGCGGGTGTGCGGGTTGTAAGAAATACACTGAACCACGGGCTTGGTACCCAGCGCAACAGCAGAAAAGTAAAAAAAACTACCGGAAAAAGCGGCAACATGCTCTGCAACATCATGGGTAAAGGCGCGAAAGCTGCTGACAGTAATATCTTTAGGCAGCGAAAAGCAAAGGCGGAACAGTACATCTCGGGCGTGGCTGCCCATACCGCGAACCCCGGCTTCAGGCTCAATGGGGACGGCATATACAAGGCTGTTTTGAGGTGATAATTTCTGCAGCAAAATAGGTACAAGCCGTGCAGGATGCTGCCCGTCATCATCCATGGTTACAAATTTGCAGCAATGGGGCAGTGCTGCACGGATACCACAGAGTACAGCGTTTTGTTGTCCACTGTTGTCTGCAAGACAAATACAGGTTACCCGTGGACCGGTGCAGTGCTGGCGCACAAAGGATTGAGTAGGCGCATGGGCACTGTCGTCTATGATATAGGCGTGCCAGTTGGTGTGCACCAATTCCTTTTCCAGTGCTTGCAGCAGTGCCGGTAAAGCAGGAGTAGCGCGGTAAACAGGAATAATAATGCCCACCTCATGGCGGGGCATGGTATCATGGTTTTGTGACATAAAGCTCCCACACTCCCGGAATAGCCTCCACAACTTCAAGCTGTAGTTTTAATTTTTTGCAATAATCGGTAATGCTCTCCACTACACAGCTGTGGTCTGTAATCAGCTTTACTTTTTGTCCGCTTTGGGTAAGCTCTTTGCATTGCTGTAGCTTCATAATGGGGATTGGGCACATATCGCCCAAGCAATCAAATTCGGTGGGCATGGGTTTCCTCCCTCAGCAAATGCTTTTATTGACAGTGGTAATAAAGTATTTAATAATATTGTATAAATCATCATTGCCAATTTTTTCTTTTGGACGGTGTATCGAGTAAACATCGCAGTTCATATCAAAGTTTTCCAGCTGAATAATTTTAAGCTGTTTTTGATAAATTTCTTTTTTAATTGCCATATAAGGCAAAAATGCCAAACCATGCTGCGCCAGCACAGCACTCTTAACCGATTCGGTAGAATCCAGATGGCACATAATATGTAATTTTTCTACCTCCGCCCCCTGTTGCAGCAGGGTGTTGCGCACAAGCCGGTAAGAGCTAAAGCTTTCATCCAGCATCACCAAAGGATGTTGGTAAAGCGTTTTTAAGGTTATTTTTTCTGCAATGGGGTAGCTTGTTTTTGCCACCAGATAAATTTTGTCAGAGAATGCTTCTGCGCGTATTAACCCTGGGGTAGGGCAATCGCCGGCAATAAAACCAATGTCTGCGCCACCATTTTCTACCCGCTGAATGACGTCGTGGCTGTGAACAGCATTGAGGCTGAAGCCACAGTCGGGAAAGCGCTGTTTTACCTTAAACAGGGTGCAGGGCAGGGCGTAGCTTGCTGCCACAGGGGTTGCCGCAATCCGCACGTTACCAAAGCTGGTTTGCAGATGCTGCATATCCTCCTGAAAATTTTCGTAAACCTGCAAAAACTGTTCGGCATATTTTTGCATAACAACACCGGCGCGGGTCAATTCAATCCCACGGTTGGAACGCTCCAAAAGCCGCTGACCTACCTCCTCCTCCAAGCGCTGCATCTGCTGGCTGAGCGCAGGCTGAGAAATATGGTTGGCAGAGGCCACCTTAGAAATGCTTTTTGCATTGGCAATTTTATAAAACAGCAAAATGTGCTCCAGTTGCATGGAAACTTCCTCCTTACTGCTATTGATAAAATTATAACAGATGGTTGGCCAAAACAAAACCCAATAGTGCCAGCTGCTATTGCATTTTGTTATTACATTTTTTAATACTGTATAATGCAATTGGATAGTGAAATTTTTAACAGGATGATATAATAGGGACGTAGTAAAGCATAACTTGCCCCATAAAAACTCTTGACAGGAGGTTGTCAAATGCCAGAAAATGAATCTTCCAGCAAGCCTGTAACCTCTTCTGCACGCGCAAGAGCACCGCGTAAGAAAAAGCCGAACCAGCTTCCAATCGGCCTACTTGTCCTTGCGTTTATTGTTGTGGTAGAACTGGTTTTGGGAGCTAAAAGCAGCAATTTGGCGCTTTTTTGGGCGTTCGGCTGCAGCTTTGGCTTTATACTGCAAAAGTCGCGTTTTTGTTTTACCGCTTCCATGCGCGACCCATGTATTACAGGTTCTACATCTGTTACCCGTGCGGTGCTCATTGCC
>JAEYXR010000065.1 GCA_023431215.1 Bacillota bacterium | reverse complement strand
GGCCATGCCGTGGCGGGTAGCCACACGCTTCATCATTTCCATGGTAAGCTGGTTGTGGTCTACGGCAATGTTTGTGGTAGAGAAAATTGGGGCAAGCTCATGCTGGGCAGGGGCAACCTCGTTGTGCTTCGTTTTTGCGGCAATTCCCAGTTTCCAAAGCTCATCATCCAGCTCCTTCATATAAGCTGAAACACGGGGCTTGATAACACCAAAATAATGGTCATCCATCTCCTGTCCTTTGGGGGGACGCGCGCCAAACAGGGTTCGGCCGCACAGCCGCAGATCTTCACGAAGCAGATACTGTGCTTTATCAACTAAAAAATACTCCTGCTCGGGGCCAACGGTGGTGGTAACCTGGGGAACCTGCTGTCCAAACAGCTTTAAGATGCGGCAAGCCTGAGTGCTGATGGCCGCCATACTACGCAGCAAGGGAGTCTTTTCATCCAAGACCTCGCCGGAATAACTGCAAAATGCGGTGGGAATACAAAGCACATCATCTTTGATAAAGGCATAGCTGGTGGGATCCCAGGCGGTATAACCACGGGCCTCACAGGTGGCTCGCAATCCGCCGGAGGGGAAGGAGGAAGCGTCAGGCTCACCCTTTACCAGCTCTTTACCCGAAAATTCCATGATGACACGTCCGTCCTTGGTTGGACTGATAAAACTGTCGTGCTTTTCGCTGGTGACACCGGTGAGGGGCTGAAACCAATGGGTATAATGGGTTGCACCCAGCTCTATGGCCCAATCTTTCATGGCGTTTGCCACAACATTGGCAACCTCCATGTTCAGGGGGGCACCCCTGCGGATTGTCTCGTGAAGGCTTTTATAAGTTGCACTGGGCAGGCGCTCTTTCATAACGTGATCATTAAATACCATGCTGCCGAAAAGTTCTTTTGTGCTGGGTGCCATAACATTCCACTCCTCTGTCGTTATTGGTTAAATTGACGCATAATAATGTAAAGCAAAAGAAAAAGGCGCCGTGGATAAATCATCCACAGCGCCTTTGCTGAACTATGTATTTATCATACACGATAAAGTTTTCTTTGTCAACTAATTTTTGCAAGAATTTTTTGGACAAATTGCAAATTGATTTTATTTTTATAAGAAATAGAACACAAAGCATATTGACAAATTTTGTGGTAAACGCTACAATAATAGCAGACAAAGACGTTTACCAAAGGGAAGTTGTACCCTTTGGTAGGCGTCTTTTTTGTTAATTTTGCAATTAATAACAATACAAACTGCCATAAATGGCCGTGAACTGTGAGAAAGGAATGAAAGTTGTGTTAAGAGAAGGTGAGGTTCGTATCCCCTCCGGTTGTGCCATATCGGGTATTTTTCATAAAGATGGGCAGCGGGAAAACGGTAGCAGTATTATTGCCGGTATTGCTACAATGCATGAGCGGTCTAACGGGCTGGGTGGTGGTTTTGCCGGATACGGCATCTACCCCGAACACAAAAATCAGATTGCGTTCCATGTTTTTTATGATTCCATTGAGGCCCAGCACGCCTGTGAAGCAAAGCTGAAGGAGTGCTTTGAGATAATTGCCAGTGGCACGCTGCCCACCCGCCCTGTTCCGTCCATACAGGATGTCCCGGGCCTGATGCGCTACTTTGCCGACTGTAAACCACAGGTGCTGCTGGAAAGCAAGCTGGATGATGGTGAGTTTGTAGCTCGCTTTGTTACTCGTATCAACCGGGAGATTGAGGGGGCTTATGTATTTTCCTGTGGGAAAAACATGGGTGTTTTTAAGGCTGTGGGTTACCCAGAAGATGTGGGTGAGTTCTTCCGTCTGGACGAATATGAGGGCTATGCCTGGACAGCGCATGGCCGCTATCCCACCAACACTCCCGGATGGTGGGGCGGAGCACATCCTTTTTCTCTCCTTGACTTTTCCATTGTACATAACGGAGAAATATCTTCCTATGATGCCAACAGACGTTTTATTGAGATGTTTGGTTATCACTGCAGTTTGCTTACCGACACCGAGGTCATTACCTACATCATCGACTTTTTGGTGAGGCGCAAGGGGCTGACGCTGGAAGAAACCGCAAGCATTATAGCAGCACCCTTTTGGAGTACCATTGAGTCCAAATCCCAGGCCGAGCGTGACCGCTTAAGCTACCTTCGCGAGCAATTTTCTTCGCTGCTGATTACCGGACCTTTTTCTGTTTTACTGGGCTTCAGCGGCGGTATGATGGCACTGAATGACCGCCTGAAACTACGCAGTATGGTTTGCGCCCACAAGGGCGAGACTGTTTATTTCGCCAGCGAAGAATGTTCTATCCGGGCCATGGAGCCCGATGCACAGGATGTTTGGGCACCTAAGGGCGGCGAAGCTGTCATTGTAACATTAAACGAGGGGGTAGAAGTGTAATGTACGCTGATTTTATTTATCCTCAGTATGAAGTTGTACGCAACTACCAACGGTGCATTGCCTGCCGAGCCTGCGAGCGCCAATGTGCTAACGAAGTCCATAGCTACGACGAGGAAGACAAGATGATGGTGGCAGACGACGCCAAGTGTGTAAACTGCCACCGCTGCGTGTCGCTTTGCCCAACCAAGGCACTAAAAATTGTGCATACCGACCACACCTTTAAAGAAAATGCTAACTGGAGCCGTGACAGCATCCAGAATGTGTATCGTCAGGCAGCTACCGGCGGTGTGCTGCTGGCCAGCATGGGTAACCCCCAGCCGTTGCCGTCCTATTTTGACCGCATTCTTATCAACGCCTCACAGGTTACCAATCCTCCCATTGACCCACTGCGGGAACCTATGGAAACCAAGGTGTTTTTGGGCAAAAAAAACATGGAGATTATCCGCGACCAGGACGGCCAAATTATTCCCCAAAGAACGCCTCAGATTGAGCTCTCGGTGCCTGTGATGTTTAGTGCTATGAGCTACGGCTCCATTAGCTACAATGCTCACGAGAGTCTTGCAAGAGCCGCTGTAGAACTTGGCATTTGCTACAACACCGGTGAGGGCGGCCTGCATCAGGACTTTTATCAGTATGGTCCTAACACCATTGTGCAGGTGGCCTCCGGCCGTTTTGGTGTACATAAGGATTACCTGAGTGCCGGTGCAGCGGTGGAAATTAAGATGGGGCAGGGTGCCAAGCCCGGCATTGGCGGACATCTTCCTGGCATGAAAATTGTCGGGGATGTCTCCCGCACCCGCATGATTCCCGAGGGTACAGATGCCATCAGCCCGGCTCCTCACCACGATATTTACTCCATTGAAGATTTACGCCAATTGGTAAACAGTCTGAAAGAGGCCACAGACTATCAAAAGCCTGTTATTGTTAAAATTGCAGCTGTGCATAATGTGGCGGCCATTGCCAGCGGCATTGCCCGTAGCGGTGCGGACATTATTGCCATCGATGGCTTTCGCGGCGGTACCGGTGCCGCACCAACCCGCATCCGCGACAATGTGGGCATTCCCATAGAGCTTGCCTTGGCGGCAGTAGACAGCCGACTGCGGCAGGAGGGTATCCGTGGTGACGTCAGTCTGGTGGTGGGTGGTTCCATCCATTCCTCGGCCGATGTGGTAAAGGCCGTGGCACTGGGTGCAGATGCGGTTTACATCGGCACCAGCGCACTGCTGGCATTGGGCTGTCATCTGTGCCGTACCTGCCAGCTGGGCCGCTGCAACTGGGGTATTGCTACCCAGCGGCCCGATCTTGTGAAGCGCCTCAACCCCGACTTAGGCACCCAGCGTCTGGTGAACCTAGTTACCGCCTGGGAGCATGAAATCAAAGAGATGATGGGTGGTATGGGCATCAACTCCATTGAGAGCCTCAAGGGCAACCGCCTGATGCTGCGTGGTGTGGGTCTGAATGAAAAGGAACTTGAGATCCTTGGCATTGCCCACGCCGGTGAGTAAAGGGGGAGAAGTATGAAGCGAGTTTATGTCAACGAGCAGTGGTGCCTGGGCTGCCACCTGTGTGAATATTATTGTGCCTTTGCAAACTCCGGCAAGGCAGATATGGTAAAGGCACTGCGAGGTGCGGTGATTCACCCCAATATTCGTATTGAAGAGGGCCCGAACGGCATCAGCTTTGCCGTTGCCTGCCGCCACTGCAAAGATCCGTTGTGTGTAAAAGGGTGCATTTCGGGGGCCCTTAGCGTACAAAACGGTGTGGTAGAAATTGATGGGGATAAATGTGTGGGCTGCTACACCTGTGTGGCGAGCTGCCCTTATGGAGCGGTACTACCCGGTGCACATGGTGCGGTGCAAAAATGTCAGCTTTGCACCCAAAACGGAGGAATACCGGTCTGTGTGCAAAACTGCCCCAACAAGGCCATTGTATTTGAAGAAAGAGAGGGGAAACAGCCATGTATGTAATCATTGGCGGCAGTGCTGCGGCCTTGGGCTGCATAGAAGGAATCCGCTCTTTAGATAAAACAACCCCAATTACCATCATCAGCGATGAAAAGGAGTATGGCTATTCTCGTCCACTGATTTCTTACCTGCTGGAGGGAAAAACCACCCAAGAAAAAATGAGCCTTCGCACCAAAGAGTTTTACCAGCAGAACAAGGTAACGGTTTTGGCCGGTAAAAGGGCGGTACAGGTAGACCCAGATGCACATGAGGTGGAGCTGGATGATGGTAGTACCGTTCTCTACACCAAACTTTTGCTGGCTGCGGGTAGCCGTCCTTTTGTTCCGCCCGTGCAAGGGCTAGAAACTGTGTATCAAAAATACACCTTTATGACGCTGGAAGATGCCCAAAAACTTCATACCGCACTAACACCCAACAGCCGCGTGCTCATTCTTGGAGCGGGCCTGACGGGAGTAAAGTGCGCCGAGGGTATTGCCAAGAGATGCGGCCAAATCTCCATTGTAGATTTGGCGCCCCGTGTATTGCCTGCTGTTTTGGATGATGTTGCTGCCGCAATGGTGCAGTGCCGTATGGAGCAGGAGGGAATCCGCTTTTATCTTGGCAACAGTGTTGAGCGGTTTGAGCATAATACAGCGGTTTTAAAGAGCGGTGAAAAGCTGGATTTTGATATTTTGGTTGTGGCGGTGGGTGTACGGGCAAATGTTGAGCTGCTGCAGGAGGCAGGTGCCAAGGTAGAACGCGGAGTGGTTATCAATCTCCGCTGTCAGACTTCTTTACCGGATATTTTTGCCGCAGGCGACTGTGCCCAGGGACATGATGCAGCAATGGATGAAAACCGAATACTGCCTTTGTGGCCCAGCGCCGTGATGCAGGGAGAAACTGCAGGGATAAACATGGCAGGCGGAAATGCTGCTCCCGACCGGGATATGGCCATCAATGCCACCGGTGTGTTTGGCCTGCATATGATAACGGCAGGCAGCTATGAAGGAGAGGACTATATTGAAAAGACTCATACCAGCTATAAGCGTTTGATTATTGACAGTGGTCTGCTGCGGGGTGTTATAATGGTGGGAGATGTGGTCCGTGCAGGCATTTATACCAACCTCATCCGTACCCGTACACCGCTGGAAGAAATTGATTATGAGTTGATTAAAAAGTCCCCCCAGCTGATGGCTTTTTCTAAGCCGGAGCGTCAAAGACAACTGGGAGGTGTCGTATGAAGATTGATGCAAAAAACATGCCCGCACGTGACCTTTGCCAGGAAATAAAGGATTGCACAGAAAGTGGTATCTCCATTGAAAATGTAAACGGTCAGCGTTATCTGGCTGTGGGTTGCGGTAAAAAGGACATTACCCTGGTGGGAACACCCGGGAATGCACTGGGTGCCTATTTGGACGGTGCACAAATTGTTGTACAGGGTAATGCCCAGGATGCAACGGGAGATACCATGAACGAAGGTGCCATTGTCATTCATGGTTCCTGTGGTGATGCGGCGGGCTATGCCATGCGTGGCGGAAAAATCTATATTCGTGATTCGGCCGGCTACCGTGCAGGTATTCACATGAAGGCTTACAAAGAAAAGCAGCCCGTTATTATAATCGGAGGCTGTGCCGGCAGCTTTTTGGGAGAATACCAGGCCGGAGGGCTCATTATCGTCCTTGGCCTTGACGGAACTGGTACTGCCCCTGTGGGGCGTTTTGTGGGTACCGGTATGCACGGCGGAAAAATGCTGCTGCGGTGTAAGACGTTGCCCCCAGACCTGCCAAAACAAGTAGTGGCCCGTCAAGCACAGAAGGCTGATTTGGAAGCGGTTGCCCCATATCTGGAAGAGTACTGTAACATTTTTAAGCTGGACTGTGATAAGTTGATGGATGACCAATTCTTTGTTTTAGAACCCAATACCCAAAACCCCTACAAGCAGCTGTACTGCTATTCTTAGGTGTTTCACCCAAAGACAATTTTTGATATACCTTCTGCATGAGCTTTTGCAGAAATAATCTTATCATTTCTCTGCGACCCGTGATAAGATTTTATCGTTTCCATCAATATATGCCGATGGGTCACGGCGGAATGGATGATTTTTATGAATTCTACTGTTCAGGATGTACTGGAGTTTGTGGCGGATAATGATGTTAAGTTTATTCGCCTGGCATTTTGTGACATCATGGGTGCGCTAAAAAACATCTCCATTATGCCGGATGAGCTGCCCCGTGCTTTTACCACCGGCATTTCCTTTGATGCGTCCTCCATTTTGGGCTTTGGTACCGTAGAAAGCTCCGATCTTTTTCTGTTTCCCGATGCAGCTACTTTGTCGGTGTTGCCGTGGCGCCCGCAGCAGGGTAGAGTGGTGCGCTTTTTTTGCAATATAAAAACTGCCGACGGCCAGCCCTATGCAGCTGACGGACGTCACCTGCTGAGGCAGGCAATATCACGCTTATCTCAAGAGGGCTACGAGTGCCGAATTGGCGCCGAATGTGAGTTTTATCTGTTTGAGCGTGATGAAAAAGGCAACCCCACTCATATCCCTCAGGACAAGGGGGGGTATCTTGATGTTGCCCCTTGGGATAAGGGAGAAAATATACGCCGCGAAATCTGCCTGACTTTGGAGGAGATGAACATTCGCCCCGAAAGCAGTCATCATGAGCAGGGGCCGGGTCAAAACGAAATTGACTTTCGTTATGCCAATGCATTGTCTGCAGCCGATGATGTAATCACCTTTAAAAATGTGGTACAAACTGCGGCTTTTCGCAGCGGATTATGCGCCTCCTTTGACCCTAAGCCGCTGCCAGGTAAGCCGGGAAGTGGTATGCATGTCAACATTTCGCTGCTGCAAGAGGGCAAAAATCTTTTTTCAGACCATGACGGTAACCCCAGCGTATTGCGGCAGTCTTTTTTAGCAGGTCTGTTGGCCTATGCGCCTCAGCTGTGTGCTTTTGCCAATCCGGTGCCCCAAAGCTATCGCCGCTTTGGTGCCTTTGAGGCGCCCTCTCACATCACATGGGGGCATCATAACCGGGGCAGTCTGGTTCGTATTCCCGCAGTGGCAAGTGAGGAGTTTGCGCGGCTTGAAATGAGGATGCCGGATGCCTGCTGCAATCCATATCATGTGTTTGCGCTGTTGCTGACAGCAGGGCTAAGGGG
>JAEYXR010000063.1 GCA_023431215.1 Bacillota bacterium | reverse complement strand
ATACTATATTGTGTACTCTTTTTTTTTAAGGCCTGAGTAAGCTATGGCCTTAAAGCAGCAAGACCGCACCTCTTAACAGGGTGCGGTCTTGCTGCTTTTATCATTCTTGGGGAGGGTTAAGATTCTTTTTCTTTGCGGCTTTGTTTGCGATATTCGTTTGGACTCATGCCTTCCAGCTTTTTAAAGCTTTGAGAAAAATAGCTTTGAGAAGAGAAACCAAGCAAATTGCTGATTTGTGATAAAGAGTGGTTGGTATTACTCAAATGGTATTTGGATTCTCGTATACGTCGCTCAATAAGGTAACTGATGGGGGAGGTGCCATATTCTTTGGTAAAGGAATGCACCAGGTAAAATTTATTGATATGCGCATACTCTGCTAAAAAATCCAGGTCAATACTTTCAAAATAGTTTTCATCGATATATCTTTTTACTTTTACACATTCCTTACTGGCACGTCGTGTAGGTGTTACCGTAACTTCAAATGCGCTTTGCCGTTGCAGCTTCATCAAAAAGATATCCAACAAATTTTTACAGATTGCTTCATTGTTGGGAGCTTTGTTAGCAATTTCCTGCCTCATTTCCTGTAAATAAAATAACACAGAACTACGGTCTTCTTTAAAGTTTAACATGGTAAATGGGGATGTGTTGCCTTTGCCCGCAGAAAACTCCAGATTTTTTACTCCCAAAACGATATATTCAAAGGGGTTATCTCCCTGTGACAGCTCCGTATGCTCTACATTTGGGTTTATAATAATAATATCATCCGTCTCCATAGGCAGTAGCCGTCCCTGGACATTAAAACGACCCAGTCCCCGTACACAATAAAAAATTTCGGCATGGGCATGTGTGTGCAATGTTGAGTGCCAGTCACCCCCATAAGCGGAGGTACTTACATAAAGCAAATGTGCAGCTCCCAGTGTACGGGAGGCGGGGGAAGCTTCGTATCGGTTATTGCTCATGCTACCCATCGTCCTTTCTGTATGAATTTCATATGTTTGGCAGAAAATATTCTGGGGTTATCCGTCTGCATTGATGATAAAAGTAAGAGCGTTTTTATATAAAATGTGTTTTGATAAAAAAGCAATATTTGCATTATTGCTTACTTTTTTATCACGATTATTCATGACAATATCACTAAAAAATAGCTAAAAATGCTCAAAAATACAAAAATAATCTTTAATTCTACAATAGTAAAAAAATATTTTTTCCGGTATCCGCAATTTTGCAAATTTTGGCTATTTTGGTGCAAAACATGCAAAAAAATATAGTTTGGGGCAATTATAACATAAACATTAACCAAAGACAACTGTCTTTTTGAAATACCAACCATAATTAAGAAAAAACAATAAAAAATGCACTTAGCAAAATTCAACAGAGATAATCTGTTAATTTGTGTAGATTATGCATTAAAAATATTGCTAAAACTATGATTTAATATATTTTTTGCATAAAAAACAATATGTATAAAATATTTCGCAACAAATTTATTGTCTCATGCGTAAAAAAGTCTATACTTAAGGCATGGAACGCGGCTTAAAAGTTTCGTTCCTAATGCAAAAGTTCTTTTTTGGCTGTGCAGAAAACCCAGTACATAGCCTGCAGAAATTTTAAATTAAGCCATAGTCGTTGCAGCAGGGTACATACTTTCTGCCGATTTTGCTGGCAGTGCAGAAGTATACTTTAGACTGTTAACCCTTGCTTATGCTGAATGAAACCTGCAGGATAATTTGGGTTGCAGACAGTTGCTAATCTGAAATGATGAATTTGGAGGTTGTTACAATGAAGAAGATTCTATGCGTGATGCTCGCTCTGATTCTTACCCTTTCCGTGGTTGGATGCGGAGGCTCCGGCTCCACAAGCTCCACTGCCCCAGGATCAGAAGCTTCCGGTTCCGAGGCGCCCTCTAAAGAAAAAGTAACCTTGGTATACTGGCCAATGTGGGCCGAAACCGAGCCCCAGGGCATGGTGATTGCAGAGGCTGTTGATGCCTTTACCGAAAAAACCGGTATTGAAGTGGATATTAACTGGGCAGGCGGCCGCGATACCCGTAAGACGTTGCAGCCAGCTTTGGACGCAGGTGAGACCATTGATATTTTTGATGAAGACATTGAGCGTGTTAACATCACCTGGGGCAAATATCTTCTTGATATCCAGGGCATGTATGACGCCTCCGCATTAAATGGCACCCAGAATGCAACCCTTATCAATTTGGCAAAAGAGCTGGGTAACGGCAGCCTCAAGACTGTTCCTTACCAGCCTTCCACCTTCCTCATGATGTACAACAAAGCCGCTTTTGACAAGGCTGGTATTACCGCTTCTCCCGCCAGCTGGGATGAGTTTATGGCAGCCTGCCAAAAGCTGGTAGATGCCGGTTACATTCCTCTGACCGTTGACGATGCTTATGCAGCTGCTTTCTTTGGCTATATGATGGACCGTGTTGCCGGTTTTGAAACCACCAAGGCTGTTGCAGCCGGTGATTTCTCCAATCCTGCTGTTTTGGCTACTGCTGAAGTCATCAAAGAAATGGTTGACAAAAAATTCATTGACCCCCGTGCTGCAGCCAACGTATGGCCCGCCGGTCAGGGCAATATTGCCGATGGCAGCGTTGCTATGTACCTTAACGGTACCTGGCTGCCCAACGAAATTAAGAATCAGACTCCTGCCGACTTCCGTTGGGGCACCTTTGCTCTGCCTAAATGCAAAGAGGGCGGCGACGGCGCCGAGAGCAATCAGTTTGGAGCACAGTGCTTTGCCATTAACAAGAATACAAAGCATCCTGAAGAAGCTTTTGCTCTGATTGAATGGCTTACCAGCGGCGAGTGGGATCAGAAGCTTGCCAATGATACCCTTGGTGTACCTATGGCCAACGATGCTACCTGGCCTGAAGCTCTGGCTGAAGCCAAAGCTTGCTTGGACAACACCACTCAGCGCTTGACTTGGGCTGTTGATATGGAAAATGATGCCAATGTTAATGCAACCATCAAGGAGAACCTGGCCAAGATGATAAGCGGTTCTATTGATGCCAAGGGCTTTGCAGATGCATTTGCAAAGATTCAAAAATCATAATATATCCTGTAAGCAATTCTTGCAACCGCACAGGACGGCGGCAAAGCTGCCGCCGTCCTGTTTTTTTATATGAGCCTTTGCCGTGCAAGAACGGCAGAAGCCCTGTGTTTTTTCGTCGGACAGCGGCTGTGGAAGCTCCACGGCAATTATCCGATTTTTGCAAGAGAGAGGAGCAAGCTAATGAAAGCAAAGAAGCATACGGGGGCAAGCCCACTGCGGAGAAATAATACTCCCATGATCATTCTGTTCTTAACGCCGGCGGTTCTGCTGTTTCTTACCGTCTTTTTGTATCCTGTTTTGCGCACCATTGTTATGAGCTTTTGCCGCGTAGAAGGTGTAACAGACCCCATATCTACCTGGGGCTTTAATGGAATTTCTAACTATACAAAGGCCTTTACCGACCCCATGTTTCGTGCGGCAATGGCCAATTTGGGTAAATTATGGCTTGTTGGCGGCGTTGCCGTCATGCTGCTGGCCCTTATGTATGCAGTGGTTTTAACCAGTGGTCTGCGGGGCAAAAACTTTTTCCGCAGTATTATTTACCTTCCAAATCTTGTTTCTGCTGTGGCAATGGGCACCATGTGGCTATATTATGCTCTTCGTAAAGAAGACTTTGGCCTGCTTAACAGCATTGTTGCCATGTTTGGCGGCGACCCCATCATGTGGACTGACCCGGTGCATAAGTTCTGGAGTATGCTGCTGGCGTACTGCTTTGGTATGGTGGGTTACCATATGCTTATCTTTATGAGTGGTATTGAGCGCATTGGGCCTGACTTTTATGAGGCGGCCACCATTGAAGGGGCCAATGTGTTTCAAAAATTCTTCCGCATCACATTGCCTTTACTCCGCGGCCCCATCCGAACAAACCTGGTGATGTGGACCGTCTCCAGCGTAGGATTCTTTATCTGGGGGCAGGTGTTTGACCCTGTCAACCTTTCGTACCAGACTGTTATGCCGTTAAACTATATGTATGAGCTGGTATTTGGGTCTTCCAATGCCTCTCAGGCAGTTCGGGATTCTGGCGTGGGTGCTGCAATCGGCGTTATGATGGCATTAACCGTTGTAACGGTGTTTGCTCTGACCAACATCATCGTGAAAAATGATGATGTAGAACTGTAAGGAGGACTGCATTATGGCTAAAACAAA
Source organism: Bacillota bacterium (assembly GCA_023431215.1). Lineage (GTDB taxonomy): Bacteria > Bacillota > Clostridia > Oscillospirales > Ruminococcaceae > Angelakisella. Next base: position 23,652 of record JAEYXR010000063.1, on the reverse strand, counting down.
GACTTTTAAACAGAGGCAGGCTTTTAATCCCAGAAAAGAAGCTGCATTGCTGCCGGGATACATTCTTTGCATTGCATGGCTGGTTTTTACAGTAGTGTTGGTTGGGTGGGTTATTTTAGCATCTTTTTCTACCACCGCAGAAATTACCACCGGCAAGCTGTTTGCGTTTGAATCCGGATTTCATTTTGAAAATTACAAAAATGCTTGGGAAAGCCAGAAGGTAAGCATCTTCTTTATGAACAGCTTGTTTTACTCCACGGTTTCTTGCGTTGCTATCATTTTGGTGGCAGCTCCTGCTTCCTATGTGCTTTCACGCATTAAGTTCCGCGGTAATATGCTGCTGCAAAATACTTTTGCCTCGGCCTTGGGCGTACCTGTCATTATGATTGTTATGCCACTGTTTTCTGTCATTACAAGCCTTAATCTTACAAATACACGGGGACTCATCATCTTTTTGTACATTGCAATGAATGTGCCCTTTACCATCTTCTTTTTGCTTTCTTTTTTCCAAAATCTTTCCTTTACCTTTGAAGAGGCCGCAGCCATAGACGGCTGTTCTCCCATGAAGACCTTTTGGAAAATTATGTTTCCACTGGCACAGCCGGGTATTATCACTGTTACCATTTTTAATTTTATTACTATCTGGAACGAATTTTTTATGTCTATGCTGTTCGCCAGCAAGCAGAAGGTTCGACCCATTGCAGTAGGATTGTACAACATGGTGAAGGGGATGCAGTATACCAACGATTACGGCGGTATGTTTGCTGCGGTTATTATTGTATTTTTGCCTACCCTTCTGCTGTATCTGTTCTTGTCCGACAAAATTATTGCCGGTGTTACCGGGGGAGCCATTAAAGGGTAACAGTCTCAAAAAGCCTGTATTCTGTGATGCAGAGTTGCAACAGCATCCGTATATCATCAGCCTGTAAGGGGAGTTAAAAATATCATGAATAAACAAGATTTGCTGCACCGGGGCAGGGTGACAATCCCTACCGATGTGGATGTAATACCCGAGACGTTGGAAATTATGAAGCGATGGGGCGCAGATGCCATCCGTGATTGCGACGGTACCGATTACCCCGAGGCGCTAAAAAGTGTAGATGCAAAGGTATACAGCACCTACTATACCACCCGCAAGGATAATGCCTGGGCAAAGGCAAACCCTGATGAAATACAGCAGTGCTACATTATGACAGGCTTTGCCACAGCGGTGGAGGACACTCTTTCCATACCACTGATGAAGGGAATCTCTCCTGAGCTGTTGCAGGTAAACACCCGGGATGACATCAAGCGTTGGTGGGAGGTCATAGACCGCACCACAGGTGCTGTTGTGGCTTCGGATAACTGGAGCTACGAAGAAGCATCCGGCTGTGTTGTTATCCATGACGCCCAAAGATTCCACGATTATACTGTCAGCTTTTTAGCGTATCTCATTTGGGACCCGGTGCATATGTACAATGCCGTTACCAACAATTGGAAGGATTTTGAGCACCAGATTACCTTTGACGTGCGCCAGCCCAAAACACGGCAGTATACCATGGAAAGGCTGCGTAGATTTATTGCCGAGCACCCCTATGTTGATGTGCTGCGCTACACCACCTTTTTCCACCAGTTTACCATGGTATTTGATGAGCTGAAGAGAGAAAAATTTGTAGACTGGTATGGCTACTCCGCCAGTGTATCACCCTATATTCTGGAACAGTTTGAGCGGGAAGTGGGATATAAATTCCGCCCCGAATACATCATTGACCAGGGATACTACAACAATCAGTATCGTATCCCCTCCAAGGAATTTAAAGATTTTCAGGCGTTTCAGCGCCGAGAGGTTGCCGCCCTTGCCAAAGAGATGGTGGATATTACCCATGAGCTGGGGAAGGAAGCCATGATGTTTTTGGGTGACCACTGGATTGGTACAGAGCCTTTTATGGAGGAATTTGCCGCCATTGGGCTGGATGCGGTGGTAGGCAGTGTGGGCAACGGCTCAACACTTCGCCTAATCAGCGACATCAAGGGTGTTAAGTATACCGAGGGACGATTTTTACCCTACTTTTTCCCGGATACCTTTTATGAGGGGGGAGACCCGGTTCGGGAAGCCAAGGAAAACTGGGTGACTGCCCGCAGAGCAATTTTGCGCAGCCCCATTGACCGCATCGGCTACGGCGGCTACCTAAAGCTTGCCTGCCAATTCCCTGAGTTTATTGATTATGTAGAAAGCGTATGCAATGAGTTTCGCCTGCTGTATCAAAACATAAAAGATACCACGCCCTATTGTGTCAAGACCGTGGCGGTGCTGAACTGCTGGGGAAAAATGCGTGCGTGGGGCTGTCATATGGTGCATCATGCGCTGTATCAAAAACAAAATTACAGCTATGCCGGAGTCATTGAAGCACTTTCCGGAGCGCCCTTTGATGTACGCTTTATCAGCTTTGATGACCTGCGCACCAACCCGCATGTATTGGATGATGTAGATGTGATCCTCAACGTAGGTGACGGTGATACCGCCCACACAGGCGGAAAAGAGTGGGAAGATGAAAGAATTTCTACCCTCATAAAATCATTTGTCCACAGGGGCGGTGGCTTTATTGGTGTGGGTGAGCCGGCAGGGCGCCAGTATCAAGGCCGCTATCTGCAGCTGGCAGGAGTACTGGGAGTAGAGAAAGAAACAGGCTTTACCCTCAACTATGATAAATACAACTGGGAACCGGCAGAGGGCCATTTTATTCTGGCTGACTGTGCAGGTATCCCTGATTTTGGCGAGGGCAAAAAATCCATATATGCACTGGAGGGCGCCCAGGTATTGGTGCAGCACGACAGGGAAGTACAGATGGTTGTCAATTCCTTTGGCCGTGGGCGCAGTGTTTATATCAGTGGTTTGCCTTACAGCTTTGAAAATAGCCGTGTGCTGCACCGCAGTATTTTGTGGAGCACACATGATGAGTCCCAGCTTACCAAATGGTTCAGCAGCAATTATCATGTGGAAGTACATGCTTATGTTAAAAACGGCAAATACTGTGTTGTAAACAATACCTACGAGCCACAAACCACCATGGTATACCGCGGAGACGGAACCTCCTTTCCACTGGAGCTTGCCGCCAATGAAATACGCTGGTACGAAATGTGATAAAGTAAAGCTACAAAGGGGAAGAAGCAGTGTTATTCTCTGCTGCTCTTATAAGGACGGTGAAATCTGCTTTACACATTTGTATAAATTGTCTTATTTTTGCTGCAAAGACAGATGAAATGCAGTAATTAAATTTTGGGCCGATGCAAAGCGGCAGAATGGATGATGGGTATGAAGAAACCTGTATTGGTCGTAATGGCGGCAGGGATGGGCAGCCGCTACGGCGGGTTAAAACAAATGGATGCCATTGGCGAGCACGGAGAAGTCATTATTGACTATTCTATTTTTGATGCAAAGCGTGCAGGCTTTGAAAAGGTAGTCATCATCATCAAGCATGATATAGAAGATGACTTTAAGGAATTGGTAGGTAACCGCCTCTCACAACAGATTGAGGTGGTATATGCTTATCAGGAGGTGGATAATCTGCCGTCAGGCTATTCTGTCCCCCAGGGTCGAACAAAACCATGGGGGACCTCTCAGGCTGTACTAAGTGCCGAGCACCTGATAGATGGTCCTTTTGCGGTGATCAATGCCGATGATTACTATGGCCCTGTAGCCTTTCAGAAGATGTTTGACTATTTAAGCCGGGTAGATAATAACACCTATGATTATGCGATGGTGGGTTATCTGCTGGAAAATACCCTGACCGAAAACGGCCATGTGGCACGTGGTGTTTGCACCGCCAGCAATGATGGATACCTTACCGATGTGGTGGAGCGTGTCAGAATTGAAAAGGATGGGCAAGGTGCCCGGTTTACTGAAGATGGGGGAGAAACATGGACTCATCTACCGGCAGGTACTTTGGTCAGCATGAACCTGTGGGGCTTTACCACAACTTTTTTAGAAGAAGCAAAGCTGCGCTTTCCCAAATTTTTAGATAAAGCATTAACAGAAAACCCCCTAAAGGCAGAGTACTTTTTGCCTATGGTGGTTGGCTGGCTGCTGGAAGAAAAAAAGGTAAGCGTCAAGGTGCTTACCAGCCCGGACAAATGGTATGGTGTAACCTATAAAGAGGATAAACCTGTGGTGGTAGATGCTGTTCGCCGTATGACTCAAAGCGGGTTGTATCCGCAGAATCTTTGGGGGGAATAAAACCGATGAATCTGGAACAGGGAATCTGCCTGGAGGAAGCTCTGAACGGCTATGATTTTGGAGGAGAGGTAGCCGGTGCGCTGAGATATGGCTCTGGCCATATCAACGATACCTTTGCCGTATATGTTCAAAAACCCGATGGAGAAGCCGCAAGGTTTATTTTGCAGCGCATCAATACCATTGTATTTAAAGATCCCCAAGGGGTAATGGAAAATATTGTGGGGGTGACGCAATATCTTAAAAAGGTAATTGAGCAAAATGGGGGAGATCCTGCACGTGAAGCACTTTATGTGGTGCCTACCAAGGCGGGCAAGTATATTTTTGAAGATTCCTGCGGCGGTGTTTGGCGCTGTTATGTGTTTATAGAGGGTACAATCTGCCTGCAAAAGGTAGAAAATCCGCAGCATTTTTATGCATCCGCCCTTGGTTTTGGTAAGTTTATGCGTCAGTTATCAGGGTATCCTGCTGAAACTCTTCACGAAACCATCAGGCAGTTTCATGATACACCCAACCGTTTTCAAAACTTTAAAAAAGCATTGGAGACAGATGCTTTAGGAAGGGCTGCAGGGGTGCAGCAAGAAATTGATTTTGTGCTGGCCAGAGAGAAAGACTGCAGTGTCCTCACAGATAAGCTGGCAAAGGGGGAGCTGCCACTGCGGGTAACCCATAATGATACCAAGCTCAATAACATCCTTATTGATGAAAAAACAGGCGAGGGTTTGTGCATCATTGACTTGGATACCATTATGCCCGGGCTTTCCCTTTATGACTACGGTGATTCTATTCGGTTTGGTGCCTCTACAGCAACAGAGGATGAGCCGGATTTGACCAAGGTGCATTTTGATGTTGATTTATTTGATATTTACACCAAGGGATATTTAGAAGCTGCCGGAAGTGCCCTGACAGCAGAAGAAAAGCGCTGCATGCCTTGTGGTGCCAAGCTGATGACACTGGAATGCGGTATGCGTTTTCTTACCGACTATCTGGAGGGGGACACCTACTTTAAAATCCACCGGGAAAATCACAATCTGGACCGTTGTCGCACCCAGTTCCGCCTTGTAAAAGAGATGGAGGAACAATGGGATAAAATGAATTCCATTGTGGCAAAATATGATAAATATAAATAACTAAACTATTTGGCCACTGCACAAATAAAAAAGCCACCGGTACAAAACCGGTGGCTTTTTGCTATGAATGCTTAATTTGATAGCGTTGCTTGGAGGCGTCCAAATGGCGCAGCATCAATCTTGCGGCAGATTCTGCATCGTGGTTTAAAATGGCCTCGTATATTCTGGTATGTTCTTCGTAGATCTGGTTTAAATGCTCCAAGCTTACCAAGCCGGTTTTGCTGATGTAGCGCACCAGCTTACGACTGGTTAACAGCAGGTTAGAAATAATAGGGTTTTGCGAGCATTCTGCAATGGCAAGGTGAAAATCTAAATCCAAATCCAAAAAGCTTTGCAGATTCTTATGTAAATAGGATTCGCTCATTTGCCCATAAACCTGAGTCAGCTTTTCCATATTGCTTTGGGTGGCCTTGTTTGCTGCCTGCTTTGCCGACTCCACTTCCAGCACATTACGTACATCAATAATGTAGTCTACATTATGTTCCCCCATAAAAAAGGACCATGACAAAGGCATAGAAAAGAAATTGGAGCTTTCCAGGCAGATAAAGGTTCCTTGTCCCGGGCGGATATCAATAAGCCCCAATACACTAAGCACCTTTAGCGCTTCGCGAATAGAGGTCCTGCCTACATTAAACATCACCGACAATGTCCGGTCAGAGGGTAACTTATCACCGGGGCGCAAATCTCCGGCAAGAATGCTGTCTGTCAAATATTCGCTGATGACATGAACCAACTCTTCTACATAATTGTATCTGGATGGCAATGGCTGTATTGCTGTGCCGTTTTTAGCGTCTACTACCTTGCTATTACCCAAAAAAAGATCAATGTTCATGGCAAAATCGTCAGGATTCATTTTAAATACATCAGTGTCCACAGATAGCTGCTTTGCGATATGCTCAGCAAGCTGCTCAATATCTTTGCCTCCCTGGCGTTCCAGGTTTGAAAGCTTTGGGACACTAATTAAAGCTTTACCATTTTCGTCAGATAAGTAAAGACTTATAAACTCACCCTGGGATAGCTTTAGCCTGCGGCGAAGAATGAGCATGTTCTCTTTTATATGCTCGCTGTTCAAATCCTCTACCAATGACTGTGAAGAGGAAGCCTTTATATTCATTTTGATACTGAATCACCTCATGTAGTAGGATTGGCTTATAATTTATAGGAGCCTAAGACTAATATAAAAAAATTGCACATGTGGCTCTGACACGGCCATTAAAATCTAAGATACGCCTGCTAAGAACCTATGCGCAATCAATATTGTGTTGCACGCATTATTTATATTATATTCAATATGCCCATAGGAAGCAAGGTGCTTTAAAAGGAAGATGGTATAATTTCAATAAAAATATAAGTTTTATTCTGCTGGCACTAAATCCTATCGCTTTTAATAAATAAAACAATGAAATAGTTGCTCCTATTTTAGTTTTATATTACCAATTATATCCATAATTTACAATGTTAATATTTAAGTTGTGATTTCTCACTAAAAAGTGTTCACATTTTTTATTATTTTGCAGCTTGAAATACAGTTATTTTATCCATTATAATTGAATTAACGTAAAATCTGGTCGACCGCACGTAGTATTTTATGAACTGAAAAGGGGATGCAACATGTACGATCTTCTTGTAAAAAATGGCAACCTGGTTACTTCAGAGCGCATTTACAAAGGTAATGTTTGTATTAAAGACGGTAAAATTGCCGCCATTTGCTGTGATGGCGACAATGTTACTGCAAAACAGGTAATTGATGCCAGCGGGAAATATGTTTTTCCGGGAGCAATCGACAGCCACGCACATTTAAATGATCCGGGCTTTACATGGCGTGAAGATTTTGCTCATGGATCTGCGGCGGCGGCGGTAGGAGGCATAACAACCATTGTAGATATGCCCCTTCAAAATGAGCCTGCGCTTACCAACCGTGATATCTTTGCCAAAAAGGAAGCTGCTGTATCTTCACAGGCATATGTAGATTATTGCTACTGGGGCGGTTTGGTCGATTATAATTTTGATAACTTAAAAGAACTGGATGAAGAAGGCTGTGTAGCTTTTAAGTCTTTTATTGGCCCTGTATCACCAGACTATGTATCTCTTTCCTATGGTCAGGCTCGTGAGGCCATGGAAATACTGGCACCTTTAGGAGCCAGAGCGGGTTTCCACTGTGAAGATTATTCTATTATTAAGTGGAATGAAGCAAGAGAGCAGAAAAAGGATAGCCATACATGGAGAGACTTTTTAAATTCCAGACCAGTTGTAGCTGAACTGATTGCTACACAAAATATACTGGAAATTGCAAAAGAGACAGGTTGTCCCGTACATATTTGTCACGTTAGTCACCCTCAGGTAGCCGAAGCAATTCGTCAGGCTCAGCTGGAAGGGTATGATATTACCGCCGAAACCTGCAGCCATTACCTTACTTTTACAGAAGATGACGTCATGAAAAATGGCAGCCTATTTAAATGTGCACCGCCTTTGCGCTCTCAGGAAGATGTTGAGAGATTGTGGGACTATGTTTTGGACGGTACCTTGTGTTGTGTAGGTTCTGACCATTCTCCATGTGAGCTGAGTGAAAAAAGTGAAGAAAAGCATGGCATATTTGGTGCATGGGGTGGCATCAGCGGAATTCAAAGTGTTATGCAGGTTGTTTATAGCGAAGGTGTTGCAAAGCGTGGATACTCGCCTACTTTACTGGCGCAATGCCTGAGCGAAGGGCCGGCCAAAACATTTGGCATCTATGGCCAAAAAGGTGCAATTGAGGTAGGCTTTGATGCTGACATTGTCATAGTTGACCCGGAGATGGAATGGGAAATCACTCCCGAATCACTTCATTATGTCAATCAAATCTCTGCATTTGTAGGGCTCAAGGGTAAGGGATATCCAGAACTGACAATTGTCCGTGGTCAGGTTGCTGCAAAGCAAGGCCAGATTGTTGGTGAAAAAGGATTTGGTCATTTGGTGCGCAAGCATAAATAAATAGCTGTTATACCTGCTCCAACTGAATTAACTATGACAGAATTATTGAGGAGGATACAATAATGAGTAGTAAATTGATTGAAAAGGTAGATATCCGTAAGGAAATTGCCGAAAAGGCAAACCCAGAGCTTTTACCCAATAAAGAAAGGATTATGGGCAACATATCCTATACTGCTGCGTTTTTAGGCGGATGCGTATCAATTGGAACATTCTCGATGGGCGCAAGCCTCATGGGCGTACTCAACTTCTTTCAGGCTATTGTGGCAATGGCAATTGGCTGCACAGTAATTGCGGTAGCATTAACTTTTTGCGGTAAAGCCGGACACAAATATGGTATTCCCTATACCATTCAGGCTCGTTCAGCATTTGGTACACAAGGTGCAAGAATTCCGGGTTCACTTCGCGCAATCCCTGCAATTGTGTGGTTTGGTTTTCAAAGCTGGGTAGGTGCAGGTGCTCTTAACTCCTGTATGAAGACAATTTTTGGATTTGATAATCTTCCCATTATGTTTGTGCTTTTTACGGCACTACAGGTTGCTTTGGCTATCAAAGGCTTTAAGGGTATTAAATGGCTGGAAAATATAGGTTGCATTTTCATTTTAATTACGTTGGGATATATGTTCTATGCTGTGTTTACAAAATACAATACTGAGGTTTTGACTCAGATTGTTAATGTACCCGGTACTTGGGGACTACCCTTCTGGGGCGGTACTACTGCATTCTTGGGCATTTACTCAACCATGATTCTCAATGCTTCCGACTATTCTCGTGAGTACAAAAAAGAAGCTGGCTCTTTATTAACCGGCTCTATTTACTGGATTGCAATTTTGCCTGTTACTATATTCATGGGACTAATTGGTCTAATGGTTTCTGGTGCAACAGGAAGTGCAGACCCGGTTGCAGTTTTCTCCAGCACCCTAGACAATAAGTTCTTGACAATCGTTACACTAATATTTGTAGCATTTGCTCAGGTTACAACCAATGTATTAAACAATATCGTTCCTCCCGTTTATGTCATTATGGATATCTTCAAGTTCTCCTTTAAAAAGGCTGCAATTGCCGTGGGCTTGCTGTCTGTTCTTACTTGCCCCTGGATTCTTGTAACCGATAAGTCTGCTGGCGGATTGTCTTTGTTTGTTCAAATTTACTCGGCGTTCCTTGGGCCCATTTTTGCAGTGCTGATTGTAGATTACTTCTTCCTCCGTAAGCAGGCACTAAATTTGGATGATTACTATGAAGTAAATGGTGCATTTAATGGCATTAACTGGGCCGGGGTTATTGCAATTGCAGTCGGTGCTGTAGTTTCCTTGTGTTTTGTTCAAATTTCATGGTACGTAAGCTTGATTCCCACCGGACTCATTTACTTTATTCTCATGAAGAAGCTAAAAGGTTCTGAGCGTTTTTGCAAGGGCACAATTTTAGAAAAATAAATTTTATAGATTAGTGCACGGCATCTATATTCAACAATATAGATGCCGTGCATTTTTATTGTAATCAGAATATGGCAAATTATGGATTTATTTACAATACTGATATTTTAGATGTAGGTTATAACTAAAAAAATTCTTAATTTTTCAATTATTTTGTTAATTGAATTGTAATCAGTTTCTTTATATAATTGTAGCAACCTAAAAAGTGGTCGACCACACGCGGTATTTTAGAGAGTGAAAAGGGGGAGCAAAATGTACGACCTACTCGTAAAAAATGGAAAACTGGTAACTCCTGACCGCATTTTTGAAGCAAATGTTGCTATAAAAGATGGCAAGTATGCAGCTTTTTTTACAACAGGTAATGAACCTGACGCGAAAGAGGTAATTGATGCAAAAGGTAATTTGGTTTTTCCTGGTATTATTGATTGCCATGCACATTTAAACGAACCTGGCTTTGAGTATCGAGAAGACTTTGCAACCGGAAGCAGAGCGGCTGTAGCCGCCGGCTGTACCACCCTTATTGATATGCCGCTCAATAATGATCCATCACTGATGAATACGGATATTTTTGACCTGAAGCTTCGTAAGGTTTCTGAGCATTCTATGGTAGATTTTGCTTTTTGGGGTGGCATCGTCGGGGACTACGACAATACCGCAGACTCAATCAAAAATAATATTAATGATTTAGTTGATTTGCATCAGCGTGGTGTGGCAGCATTTAAAGGCTTTACTTGCCCAAATGGTGATTTGTTTCCAACGGTCAATATGGGTCATGTCCGCAAAGCATTAGAGGTGCTCAAACCTTACGGCGCATTGTGCGGTTTTCATTGCGAGGAGTTTGGTCAGGTATTAGAGCGTGAAAAAGAAGCCAAGGCAAGAAATAATCGTACAGAACAAGAAAAAATCAGAGACTTTTTGGATGCACATGATGTATGGACAGAATATGTAGCCACTAAAAATGTAATAGACATGGCCAGGGCCACCGGCGGACGCGTACATATCTGTCATGTAAGCCACCCCCTGGTTGCGCAGGTGGTAAAGGACGCGATACACGAGGGACTTCCTGTTACAGCCGAGACATGCCCCCATTACCTTGGTTTTACAGAGGAGTTTGTATTTGAAAAAGGTGCACCTGCAAAATGCACACCTCCAATGCGGAAGCAGGAAGACATGGAAAAGCTCTGGGACTATGTCTTAGACGGGACCTTGTCTTGCATTGGCAGCGATCACTCTCCGGCTGCTGATCATGAAAAAGATAACTCAACTAAGGATATATGGCATGCTTGGGGCGGGTTAAACGCCATTCAATTTTTCCTCCCCATGGTGTTTGATATGGTTGTGAACAAAAAGAAGCTTTCTCCCACCTTAATAGCAAAAGTTATGGACTATAATCCTGCAAAGATTTTTGGTCTGTACGGTAAAAAAGGAGCTTTTGAGTTAGGCTTTGACGGAGATATTGTTATTGTTGACCCAAACAAAGAATGGAAATGCGAGCAGGAAAAGCTTCTGACAAAAGGCCACGTATCTTGCTTTGATGGGCTTACCGGAACAGGTGCTGCTGTTTACACCATTATTCGTGGCAAGGTGGTAGCGCAAGATGGTATGTACAAAGAGGACGCCCTTGGTTATGGTGAGTTTGTAAGACCGGTTGAACATATTTGAAAATTCAATAAAAAGAATTGCTTTTAGGAGGATTCAAAATGAGTACTGAAAATAAGGTTACTGTTGATTCTGCAGCAAATATTGAACATACCGATACTCTGGCTCCTATTCCGGCAGAAAAAAGAATTCTTGGCTTACCTTCTTATACCTTTATGTGGTTAGGCGGTTGTATTTCAATCGGTACTTTTACATTGGGGTCAAGTTATGCAAGCAGCGGTCTTAATTTAATTCAAATAGCCATTGCGATATGTCTTGGTTCGTTAATTCTGATTGCGGGGCTAGTATTAAACGATAAAATGTGTTATACCACCGGTATTCCGTATGTTTATCAGCTGCGAAATTCTTTTGGTGCCAAAGGCTCAGTTCTACCTGCAGTTCTTCGTGCACTCCCTGCTTTAATCTGGTTTGGCGTACAAAGCTGGCTGGCTGGCAGCGCGCTAAATGAAGTTTCTAAAACCTTGTTTGGCTGGAACAATATGATATTTTGGTTTGTCGCCTTCCAATTATTGCAGCTGGTTCTTGCTCTTACCGGGTTTAAAGGCATTAAATGGGTAGAAAATGTTGGTGCATGTTTTATTATTTGCGCACTGTTTTATATGTTCTATGTTTGCATGAGCCAATACGGAGATGTTATTGGAGAAAAGCTGCTGAACATAGAAGGTACTTGGGGAATGCCCTTTATCAGTGCCATTGTATCATTCCTTGGAGTTAACATTCTGGTTATGTGCAACTGCGGAGACTATGCACGTGAGCTTAAAGCGGGGTATGGTGCAGGCAAACGTACCTTGTCTTACTTCTTGGCAATGGTACCTACAACCCTGTTTATGGGTCTCATCGGTATGATGATTTCTACTGCTACCGGTATTGCCAACCCCATTGTAGCTTTTTCTTCTGCGGTAGAAAATAAATTTCTTGTTGTTGTAACTTTAATCTTTATCATCTTTGCCCAGATGACAACCAACCTCCTTTCCAATGCAATTCCTCCCGTATATGCACTTATGGATATTTGCAAGCTTAAGCATGCTCCTTCTGTTATTATTACCTGCGTCTTAACTGTCTGCACCTTCCCCTGGTTGCTGGTCAGCGAACAGTCTGCTGCCGGATTGGATTTGTTTGTTTTACTGTATACTGTCTTTTTCGGCCCTGTTGCAGCAATTATGCTGGTAGACTATTACTTGATTCGTAAGCAAAAGGTAGATGTTTCTGAGCTTTACAAACAAGATGGTAAATTCAGTGGTGTAAACTGGGCTGCAATTGCGGCTGTGGCAGTAGGTGCAGCGGTTGGCTTTATAAATGTCAGCATGTCCTTCTTTATCAGCTTTATCCCTACGGCATTGGTTTACTATTTTGTGCTTAAAAACAGCAAAAAGCTTGAAAACTTCCGCTATGGATCTATTTTTGAAAAATAAACAAACAAAACCATAAGCAATAATGGTATCTATATTTATCTAAGGAAGGATATAGATACCATTATGTTTTTATACTAGCAGTTGCGGTTGCTGTTCCAATATAAAATAGATATTATTAAGAAGCAGGTACTTGAAAACAGCAAAAGAAGCTTTAAAAAGCATAAGCAATAACATCGTTTTAAAACTATAAATGTAACAAGTAAAGAAGCATAAATGATAACGTAAATATAGATGCTGTTACTTTTTGTTCCTAAATGAGTTATTTTTATACTTTATTTACAATGTTAATATTATTGTTGTAATATCTCACTAAAAATGACTGACATTTTCTATTATTTTATGACTTGAAATACAGCTTTAACTTCCGCTATAATTATATTAACGTAAAAAGTGGTCGACCGCACGTAGAGTTTTACAAAAAGAAGAAAGAGGAGTATAATATGGCAACGACAGCAACAAGCAAAAAGAGCCTTTCCTTGACGACCTGGATTTTGATCGGCACTATTGGAGGTATCGTATTTGGATCCCTCGTTGGCCCTTGGGCAGCAAACCTGAAGTTTGTTGGGGATATTTTTATCCGCCTAATCCAAATGTCTGTGGTACTGCTGGTTATGACATCTGTTATGGCTGCTGTAGGTAATGTGGATAATGCCGGTGCCGGAAAAATGGGTTTTCATACCTTTAAATGGATTATCATCTTTACTCTGGTTTCCGCATCTATCGGTTTAATACTGGGATTTGTCATCAAACCCGGCGTTGGCATTACCATTGCTGATGCGTCCCAAATTACCGGCCCTGTAGAAGCTGCTTCTATTCAGGATACTTTGCTGGGCTTTGTTCCTACCAATATTATTGCATCCATGGCTTCCGGTGCTATGGTTCCTTGCATTTTATTCTCTATTGTTTTTGGCTTGGCTATGGGTTCTTACACCAGAACTTCTGGCAATCCCCATATTGTTGATTTTATTAAGGGCTTCAATGCCATCATCATCAATATCATCAAGATGGTTATGAACCTTGCTCCTATCGGTATCTTCTGCCTGCTGGCCAATGTTTCTGGTGCAATCGGATTTAAAGTTGTTATCCCCATGCTCAAGTTCCTTGGAGCACTGCTCATCGGAGATATCATCCAATTCCTGATTTATGGCCCTCTGACCGCGGCTCTTTGCGGTGTAAGCCCCTTGAAGATGCCTAAGAAATTTGCCAAAATGTCCATGATGGCTCTGACCACTACTTCTTCTGCTATCTGTCTGCCCACCAAAATGGAAGATGCCGTTACCAAGTTTGGCGTCAGCCGCCGTGTAGCAGACTTTACCGGCCCTATTACCATGGCCATGAACAGCTGCGGTGCAGTTCAGTGCTATGTGCTTGCCATTCTCTTTATGAGTCAGTCTACCGGCATAGTACTTACCCCTTCTCAGCTTGCCATGTCTATTCTGCTGGCTGTCCTGATGTGCATGGGTACCATTGTAGTCCCCGGCGGTATGGTTGTTACATATACCTTCTTTGCCACATCTCTGGGTCTGCCCCTTGAAAGCATTGCAATCCTCATCGGTATCGACTGGTTCTCCGGAATGTTCCGTACTGTAATGAATGTTGACGTTGACGTTATGGTAGGCATGTTGGTTTCCAGCAAGGTTGGCGAATTTGATAAAGATGTCTATAATGACAAAAAAACTGTGGAATACGTTTAAATTCTCTTTGAAAAACCTAAGGGGAATCGCCAGATTCCCCTTACCCCATTATGACAAATAAGGAGAGGTACCTTTTATGAATATAGAAATGATTACAAAACGAATTTCCAAGGATCTGCAAACCCTTGGCGGCTTTACCTCCACACCCGGTAACGGCTGCACTCGTCTGCCCTTTACCAAAGAAGCCCGTGAAGCAGTAAACTACCTTAGAACAGCTATGACTGAGGCAGGGCTGGATATTCACGAGGACGAGGCTGGCAACCTGATTGGTGTACTTTATGGGGAAGACCGCGAAGCCCCTGCGGTGGTTATGGGTTCACATTATGATACCGTGCTTAACGGTGGCTGCTTTGACGGTATTGCCGGTGTAATATCTGCTATTGAAATTGCCCGGCTGATGAAAGAAAATAACGTAAAGCTTAAAAGAAATTTTGTAGTAATTGGCTTTTGCGATGAGGAAGGTCTGCGCTTTGGCACCGGTTACTTTGGTTCTAAGGCAATGCTTGGCCAACTCACCATGAAAGACCTTACCGATTTTAAAGATCGTGACGGAATTTCTGTGTATGACGCTATGAAGGGCTACAATCTGGTTCCTGAGAAAATTTTTGATGCCAAAGTGGACCTGGAAAAAATCAAATCCTTTATTGAGCTGCATATTGAGCAGGGTCCTGTTCTGGATGCCCGCAAGGTAGAAATTGGTTTGGTAGAATGCATTGTGGGTATTCAAAGGTATATGATTACCGTACACGGACGTGCCGATCACGCAGGAACAACCCCTATGGACATGCGCATTGATGCAGTGGAAGCAGCTACCAAGGTTATTTCTAAAATTCCTGACTGGGCGCGTGAAAAGGGCGATGGCAGCGTAGCCACCACCGGCTTTATGAAGGTGCTGCCCGGCGGTATGAATGTTGTGGCAGAATCTGTAGAATTCAGCGTAGACATTCGCTCCAGAAACAATGATAACATCAATGATATTACGGCCAAGATTAAAGCAGAGCTGGATAAACAATGTGCTGCTGTGGGTGGATCTTATGATATTGCCACAAAGCTGATTATTACCCCTGTGCATCTGTGCGAGCCTATGCTGGATGTTCTGGAAGAAAGCTGCAAGGAGCATGGCTATTCTTATCAAAGAATTGTCAGCGGCGCAGGCCACGATGCTTTGGCTATTGGTCAGGTGCTGAATACAGTAATGGTATTTGTGCCCAGCAAAGACGGCAGAAGTCATTGTCCTGTAGAATGGACCGAATATATGGATTTTGCAAAAGCAATTACCGTAACATATGACCTGGTAATGAGCCAGCAATAAAACTCCTGGTAGAAAAGGAAAGAGTATAGTATGATTAAGAGAGCAAACGAGATGCGTCTGGCTTTGGAGCACGAGCTAAAGGGCGGACGAGATACAACAAGAGTTTACAACATTCTTGAACCCGAAGAGATGTTTGGTACAGGGCGGTTGTTTGGAATCAGTATTATCCCACCCGGTGGTTCTATTGGGCAGCACACCCATACCGGAGATTTTGAAACCTACTATATCTTAAAAGGAAAGGCTTTGGTTAACGACAACGGCGTTGTTGCGGAGCTTGGCCCTGGAGATATGATCCAATGCAAGGATGGCGATTACCATTCCATTGAAAATCCTGGCGACATAGATCTGGAATATGTTGCAGTGATTCTGTACTCTGAAACCAAAAAATAACCAAACCGGCCTGCTAAGGCTTTTATTATAACAAATTGAAAGAAGGCATTATTCATGGGTTACCCAAATGACATCCTATCAACCAGAGCAGTTGTGAAGCACGGCTGCTTTGCAGTAGTTCCACCTACAGGTCTGGTGAACAATGTTGTTCCCGGCATCGAAGGCTGCCGCATCAGTATTGTGGCATCTCCTAAGATGGGTGCCAGCTTTGTGCAGTATGTAATAGAAGCAGAACCTAACGGCGGCACCACCAAAATATTTGGCAATCAGCCAAATATTGAAACATTCTTATATGTTATTGAAGGGGAAGGTACCTTTACCGTTGGCGGCAAAGAATATAAAGCCTGCGATGGCGCCTATATCTACTCTCCTGCAGGTGTGGGGCTTGAGTTTAAAAACACCTCGGACAAAAAGATGAAGGCTCTGCTTTATAAGCAGGTCTACATTCCTCTGGAGGGCAAGGCTCCTTATATTTATTATGGCAATGTCAACGAAATTGAGTTTCGTGAGTATGACAGCATGGCCAATGTATGGATAAAAGACCTTCTGCCTGTAGATGTAGCTTTTGATATGAACATGCATATCCTGTCCTTTGCACCCGGTGGATGCCATCCTTTTGCTGAAACACATGTGCAGGAACATGGTGCATACATTTTAGAGGGCGAAGGCTGCTATTACCTGGATGACCACTGGACCATGATTAAGGAGCAGGACTTTGTCTGGTTTGGCCCCTATGTGGCACAGGCTGCCTATGGCGTGGGCAGAACCAACTTCACCTATATTTACTCCAAGGACTGCCACAGAGATGTAGAGTTATAATTAATAAAGGCATTTCGTCTCCCATAACCTTTTAGATGCGCTTGCCAAAGGCAGACGCACAATATAAATTAATTACCCACTCCTCTCAATACTTTTATGGCACACTCCTCCCGGCCCCCCAACGTACACAAAACCGGCTTCCGCTTTTGCGGATGTCGGTTTTGTCTTGTCTATACCAATAATGCGGTAAGAGTCTTGTTAAATAAGTTACGGTAAGTGACAGCGTGTAATATATATTTCTGTAAACATAGTAATTATCCAAGTATAAGACTGCTGTTAAGCTTTGAAGAGACTATTCTTTATCTGGAAGGGCAGTTCTGTGTGCCACAGGTGCAGTTTCATCGTAGCAGGCAAAACAGTCTTGTATATGGTCTGCAGGCAGCTTTGGCGTTACAAGGCTTACAATGGGAACAACCAAAAGGGAAGCTACAATTGCAATGGCACCGGCATTGATGGGGGACACTACCTTGAAAAAGAAGTTGCCGCCGGTAATGAGGATGCTAAGTGCAAAGGAAACCCATACTGCATTTTTGGTGGTTCCTTTCCAGAACAGGCCAAAAAGGAATGGACCTAAAAATGCGCCGGCCAATGCACCCCAGCTTAGAGACATGAGAGTGCTGATAAGGCTGTTTGGATTAAGAGCAAGGAGAACCGAAAGCAGTACAAAGAAGCCACACATGGTTTTAATTAATATCATCATGCCTTTGGCGCTTAGATTTTTTAGTACAGGGCGCAAAAAGTCCAGTACAAAGGTGGAGCTGGAGGTAATAACCAAAGAAGATAGGGTGGACATAGAAGCGGAAAGCACAAGAATAAGGACAATGCCAATCATAATATCCGGCAGGCTGCTTGCAAGCATCTGAGGGACAATACTGTCAAAAACTACTTTGCCACCCTCGCCGGGAGTATAATATAGACGGCCAAAGCCTCCCATAAAGTAAGAGCCTCCGGCAATAATAAGGGCAAATACTGTGGAGATAACGGTACCGGCCTTAATAGAAGCTTCATTTTTTATGGTGTAAAATTTATGAACCATTTGAGGAAGTCCCCAAGTGCCTAGGCTGGTCAGAATTACAACACCCAGCAAATTTAAGGGGTCTGGGCCAAAGAAGGAGACTAAAGCGCCATCCATAGCAGGATTAAGCTCCGAGGTAATGTGGGAAAGTTGCTCCAGTGCGGAGGTGAAGCCTCCTTTGCCGGCAAGAATGGCCCAAACGACCATAACGATACCGCCCAGCATAATGAACCCTTGGACAAGGTCATTGATGGCAGTTGCCATGTAACCACCTGCAATGACATAAATGGCGGTAATGACTGCCATGGCAATAATGCACACGGTAAAGTCAATATGAAAAGCCATAGAAAATAGGCCGGAAAGACCTTTGTAAACAGAAGCGGAGTAGGGAATCAAAAATAGGAAGATGATAATAGAAGCTGCAGATTTAAGCCTGGAGCTATCATATCGGCGTGCAAAAAAGTCAGGCATAGTGGCACTGTCAAAATGCTTTGTCATAATACGGGTGCGCCGACCCAAGAGCATCCACGCAAGCATGCTGCCGATAAAGGCGTTACCAATGCCAATCCACGTGGCAGAAACACCATAACTCCATCCAAACTGTCCGGCATAGCCAATAAAAACTACAGCCGAAAAGTAAGAGGTACCATAGGAAAAAGCTGTGAGCCAGGGCCCCACACTTCGACCACCCAATACAAAGTCACCTACGTTGGTGGCATGGCGTCGGCAATATAGTCCAATACCAATTGTAACAGCGAAGAATACAGCAATAATAATGGTTTTTGCCAGCATAAAAGACCAAATCCTTTCCATCTTTTGGGCTGATGCCCTTGTTGGTTTGGGGAGGTTTTTTGGTCAGAGCAGTAAAAAAACCGTCCCCT
This sequence comes from Bacillota bacterium, assembly GCA_023431215.1. Taxonomy (GTDB): domain Bacteria; phylum Bacillota; class Clostridia; order Oscillospirales; family Ruminococcaceae; genus Angelakisella. The sequence goes on along the minus strand of JAEYXR010000063.1, from coordinate 4,730 downwards.
GATTGCTCAGAGGACGGAAGAATTCCGTGTTACCACCTCAGTTCGCTGCCTCCTCACGGTGGGCAGCCTCAGCGGGTACAGCTCTTTAAAAAAAGAACGATACCCTGGTCCTAGTAACGGGGGACAGCCCGTCGCAGCCTACCGGACACAAAGGCCTTTTGGTGCGCAGCTCTAGAAATGTATTGGGGAACCAACTGCTTATGCGCCTCTCACCAACCGGCAACTCTCTGTTGGCAGTAAGGTTCCTTACTTTTTTCCTGTCATCGCTTTTCTTATATGTATTCTAATGATTTAAAGCAACAAAGTCAATATGTCGTTAACTTTAATGCAAAAGTTTATAGGATATAACAAAGTAAGTTAATTGTTGAATTAAATTTCATTCAAAATAACTAATTTTGAAAGTGCTGTACGTATCAAGGTTTTGTTCATTTAAAATTCATAAAAATGTGGTTAGATAATGTATGTATCCTTTTTTCAAATTATTTTATTAATGCATGAATGCAAAATTTTTTAGTATTGCAGAATAAACTACTAAGATAAAAAAACACTTATATTGTGCGGTATGCTTTGACTGAAGAACAAGTTACGCATACCGAGAGTATAAGTGTAATGCTGCAAAAAGCAAAATCGTAGGAGAAGAAGGCTAATTAGATGATTCCAGAAAACACCACCATTACACTTAAAGTAATGAGTTTTAATGTAAAACGTGATACTTTTCGTTTTGGACGTCATGTATGGAGTAAGCGTGCCTCTTTGGTGGCCGCTACCATCAGGGAAAACACACCCGATATCATTGGTACTCAGGAGCTTACAGAAAATACGTTGGGAGACCTCCAAAGGCTACTGCCGGAGTATGCATATGTAGGAAAAGGCAGAGGCGGTGGAAATAAAGGAGAGTACTCCGCCATTTTTTATCGGAAAGATAAGTTTTCACTGCTGCAGGAAAATACATTTTGGCTTTCGCATAATCCTCAGGTACCAAGCCGTGGCAGATTGGCTTTTTTTCCGCGTATTTGTACCTGGTGTGAGCTTTGCCCCACCCAGGCGCCTGAAAAAACACTGCGAGTTTATAATACACACCTGGACCATATCAGCTATTTTGCCAGGGTACAGGGTTTGAAACTAATTTGCAGCCATATTATAGAGAGATATGAAAAAGCACCCGGTGCAGTTATTTTTATGGGAGATTTTAATGCCACGCCCAACAGCAAAACATTGCGTAAGTGGGCAGAAACCGGTGTGCACACACAGTCTGGAATTGTTTTGGAGGACAGCTATAACATGCTGTTGAAACCGGATAGAGAAAAAGCGCTGGTGGGATGCAGCTATCATGGGTTTCGCGGTCGCATAGGAGGGCATCCCATTGACTATATTTTTACAAGTAAAGATATAGTTTTGCGGGATGTATCCATTCACCGTGGAGGAGAACAAAAAGCATATCCCTCAGACCATTACCCGGTGATAGCCGAGGTGGAACTATAAAACAAACGATACTCCCAAGAATTTCAGGAAAGCAAAAAGCAGCCAGACAGAAGAGATTTCTTGTCTGGCTGCTTTTGAAATTGGCAAGCTATTTTATTTGCATTTGTTTTGAGCGTTCTGAGTAGAGGGCTGGGTTTTATCCTGTACATTCTTAGAGTTGTTTGCATTTGTAGAATTATTAGAGTTGTTCGGGTTGGAAGAAGTGTTCTTAGCGTTCTGGCTGGACTTGTTATTTGCCATAGTATTTTCACCTCCTTTGCAACTCTAGTATTTACCAATGATGCCTAAGTATTCAGTTAATAATTTAATTTTTTGGCAATAATAGGATTAAAGAATTAATGAAAAAATCTGGAAGAAGATATCAATCTTTTGACAAAATATTTTTGGATAAGCCTTGCAATAGCATGTGTGATATGCTAAAATATCATAGTATCATTTGACTAATACTGTTATGGAGGTGTCTGAATCGTGGGCACATTTGAGATTATCTGCGCCATTGTGCTGATCCTCATCAGCGTTGCTGTGGTGGTTTTGGTTGCTTTACAGGATCCTAAAGGAGATGGCCTGAGCGCTTTGGCTGGTGGAAACTCCTTCCTCAGCAATAACTCTGACCGCAGCATGGATGCAACCCTGAATCGACTGGTCAAGGGTCTAGTGATTGTATTTTTGATCCTGACCGTTGTTATTTATGTCGTCAGCGCCCTGTAATGGTCTATTTTTGTTGAGTAGAAAACCGTCTGTACATGTTGACAGACGGTTTTTTCTTTGTATCGACATGAATAAAAGCAGCTTTATTTTTATAGATAAAATAACCAATTATTTCTTGGTAATAATAGGAATAAAATCTTATAAATCTGCAGCAAGATTTGTTGCTTTTTGTAGCACAAAGCACTTTCGCATGGTATAAAATAGTGATATACTGTTATGCGCAAAGCGAAATTATCAAAAAGTTCGCTTTTTTATAGCAAAAAGCATATACTCTTTGTAAGTTAACAGTTCAAAGATGCACAGCGTGTACCTTTGGTTGCTGTGCCACCGATTAGGAGGAAAGTTTGCATGAACCGAATATTGACCGTACTGCTCTGTGTCGGGCTATTGTTCCTGATGGCATGTGGTGCGGACACTGGTGTCTCCGGCTCTTCAATTAGTACCGTTACTGAAAGCAGTCAGAGCTCGTCTTCCGGTAGCACGAGTCCTCCGGCTTCTCAGTCGGAGCAAACATCAACCCCGGAGCCCACAGTGAAAGAAGACTATGCCCCCTTTGTCGACTTTATGACACCCGGCGACTTTGAAAATTTTTGTTTAAAGCAAGGCTACAGACCCAATACCACGGTTTTATCACCCGATGGCTCAAAACTGCTTTTCTATCGGGCAGAGTTTGAAGAATCCACAGAGCTGTGGATGGTTCAACGGGACACAGCGCCCGTACTGCTGCTCCCGGCTGCTCAGATATCAGAACAGGATGCCGTTAAGCAGGCAATGTGGTACAACAATGATACGGTGCTGCTCATTGTTGGCTACCGGTATGGTACAGTATCGCCAGGGGGTGATGTTTACCGTCTGGATGTCACCTCAAAGACACTACATCTTTTGTATCGTCCTCAAGGCGAGCGTGAGCAGGTTGCCGATTTAAAGGTAGATGGTGACCAGTTGACGATGGAAGTGTTTGTTTATGATGAACAGTACAACCACTACGAAAAAGAGATTCGTACCATTCCTTTACTGGTGGAAAATGCGGCGGTATCTCGCTACTATGACAAAGAGCTGCCCGAAGAGGCTGCAGGTCTGGCTGTATCCAGACTGGAAGACCCTGAGGCTGCTGCCGTAGAGGTTATAGACTTGGACGAAAGCGGAGAAGGGATTTTGATTATTCCCCGCTATGTAGGCTCAGACATTCGCCTATATAGTGTAAAAGAAGTAAACGGCAGCTTTGTCAATGTAGGCTGGCTGGGTGCTTTTTATAACACTGGAGAAGATTATGCCCTGCGCCTAAACACGATTCTTCCCGAAGGGATGCCTTTTGTGAAAGTGGTTATTTCCTGCTTTGACCGCCACGGTGAGTTTTTGGTTAGCTATGACGGCCGGGGCGAAACAGATGTGCGTATTATTAAGTAAAGAAAAGCCGGAGACATTTGTCTCCGGCTTTTTGCCTTTGTGAAGCCTTAATAAGCAGATTTTTGCATACTAAATATTAAACTGGACAACAGCTTTTTTGAAAAAAGTAGCATGGTGACAAAGAAATGGCGGGTGTGCTGGTGACTGAATAACCCTTTAAGGTGGCTTGCTATTATGTACTCACCAAACCAGCTGGAGGAGCAAAAGGCTAATGACCCCCGGCGCACCCAGTACGCAAGAAACCAAAAGAGAAAATACATTAAAAGGAAGCATGACACCGGTCAAAATTCCGGTAAGATTGATAACTCCCAACGTGCAAAGCCCACCCAGGGCAGAAACAGCCATTGCCGCCAATGTTTTTCGCATGCGAATTACAATGACAAGTACGATGAGCCCGGCAACAATAAAACCGGACATCACAGGTGAAATGGTTACCCCATAACCTCACTAATCCTTTCTTCCTTAACAGCTGAAACAATACAGCTGTCATCCTGTGCTCGGGCCATGCTAAGCAGATATTGATAGTACAGGTTAAGCGCTTTAATCTGGTAGATGGTGGCATCTAGTAGAGCCTCATCCTGTGCCAGATTAAACGTTTCTTCAGCAATAAGCAGCTGTTGACGCACCTGCGCTGCCTGTTCTTTTAGGAAATCCAGCCTGCTGTGTCCCTGCGTGTTTTCTGTTATTCCCTTTGTAATATCAAAGAGAAACTGCGACATGGAAATACCTCCCTTATAATCTATGCCGGAAGTATGGTCATCTATTCAGGGTTCTATTCAAAAATAAATGATAACTGCATATGGGTGTATCCCGGTGGCTTGTTCATATGAATTATTGTTGTTTTGTCGCTGCTTCTTTAGTATATTCTTTTAATTTAAAAAAGATAAGCGCAGATGTTTTATAGCATTCATAAAAAGCAAAAGAAGGCTGGGAAGTTTAAAAGTCCGCAAACAAAAAACAGCGGACAGCTTTTAAGCTGTCCGCTGTTTGACATGCCGCAGCATGTGTTATTTATAGAAATGAGTGGGTCTATAAGCCGGGTTCTGTATTTGACAACAATCTATCTACGCTTTGCGTCGCCGCAAAGCTTTAGCCACCTGGTCGGGACCGGCGGGCAACCGTTATGCCCCTGT
>JAEYXR010000096.1 GCA_023431215.1 Bacillota bacterium | reverse complement strand
TGGGTACCCGGTAAGGCGCTCTTACCTCCATGCCACCCTCAGGTGTAATATGAATGGCCACTGTCTTTCGCGACGAGCGCACCACGCGATATTCCATGCTCATCACTCCTGACGGTTGTTTTCTTTGAGTTCTTTGTAGGCATCGGGTCCCCGCCCACGGTCCTGCTTCAAGGTGTTCCTATACGTTTTAAGCCGTTGCACCCCGCGTGCTTCCCCTGCACGCTCTCCCTTGCGTCTGGCTCTTCCCTGTTGATAGCGCACCTTGATAGTCTCCTTCATGAGGGTGACTTTGGGGTCAGGCTGCCCACCCTCTGCCCTTCAAGGCATGCCCTTCTTACTCTTGGCAGCGGCTTCTTCCGCCGCACGCAAAATGGGCAGCTGGCGGTTCAGCAGTCTATGATTTACCTGCTGGTGTTCTTCCACCAGCTCCTCCAGGGGCCTGTTTTTCAGCAGTCCTACAATTATGGGGCCAAGCACAGCCGCCATATCGTTATAGCCCTGTATCATATGTTCCATCAGGGTATCTTTGCTTAAATCCAAAGTTCCCGCACCCTTTACCAGCTCAAGTGGTCTGGAGGGGTACAGCTCAATAAACTGGGTAGAAGCAGGAAAGCCCCTACGGTCTACTTTGTCATAGTGGCTTAGATATACCACAATAATAACATCACATTTTTCTTGCAGCAGGGGCTTCAGCGGCACCTTGTCTGCATTATTGGCATCTGTATAAGGCGGAGCAATGCCTCCGTCGCAGTAGTGATATCCCTGAAACACCACAGGATTAAACACCACAGGAATTGCAGAAGACGCCATGGTAAGCGCCATTATTTCTTCCTTGCTGCGGCCGTTGAGCTTAAAATATTCGGGCTCCAATTTTTCCATGTTATAGGCGCACACATACAAAGGAGCTCTAAATTTACTGATTTTCTCAAAATCTGCATATTCTTCGGCAAGGCTGCGAATTCCCACCTGAGAAAATGGTGCAAGCTGGTTGCGTGCAATAAACTCCTTTAAATTGTGGCTTGGTTCCCGCTCCTTGATATCCCGCCAAATATCAGTAAATTTGCGTCGTGGTACCGAGTCGTCCCTTGCCAAAAACCGGCCGTAGCTCACCTCGTTCCATACCTTTTGCCACAGCTCCTTGTCCTCCATGGCAAAAAGAATGGCATTTAGTGCGCCAATAGAGCAGCCCGAAACAGCCGCAATCCGTGGCACAACATCCATATCTGCCAACGCCTGAAAAACTCCCGCCTGGTATGCGCCTTTGGCGCCGCCACCGGACAGCACAAGGCCTATTTTAAGGTCAAACCGCTTTTTTCTGTTCCAAAAAAACACGATGTTCATCCTTTCTAACAGGCTTTTTAAGAAGACAGGAACGCAAAGGCATTGCCCCTGCGTTCCCAATTCACTGCAAAATGTATTTCAGCAGACAAGAGGGCTACTGGCCTGAAACCGTAAAGTAAAATAACCGCTATTTTACGAAACAGCCGCGTTAAAGCCATGTGGCCAATATAAAAACCAATTTATGATTATTATAACATAAGCCAAAAATGCTCACAATGTCGTAATGAAAAATTTTACATTCTGTTTTTATTTATTTTTTGGCACCTGCAGTGCACGCATTGCGTTTAAAATGGCCAGCACAGAAACACCCACATCGGCAAAAACTGCCTCCCACATGGTGGAAATACCTGCTGCGCCAAGTGCCAGAACAATCAGCTTTACGCCAATAGCAAACACGATATTCTGCTTGACAATGGCCATGGTGCGCCGGGCAATGACAATGCCGTCCGCCAGCTTGTCGGGCTGGTCGGTCATCAATACCACATCAGCTGCTTCAATGGCCGCATCCGAGCCCAAGCCGCCCATAGCAACGCCTACGTCGGCACGGGCAAGCACAGGTGCATCGTTGATGCCATCACCCACAAACAGCAGGGTCCCCTTGGGGCTACGCCGGTTCAGTAAAGCTTCTACCCTTGCCACCTTATCACCGGGCAGCAGCTGGGCATCTGCCTCATCCACGCCCACCTTGGCAGCCACAGCCTTTGCAACCTCATCACTGTCGCCGGTGAGCATGACCGTTTTTTTAATACCAAGCTTTTTCAGCCGTTTGATTGCAATGGGTGCATCCTCTTTTATCTTATCGCTGATGCGTAAAAATCCCACAAAATCACCGTCTACCGCCAGATAAACCACTGTACCGGGCTGAGGTTCTCCGGCCTCTATGCCCGCCTCAGCAAGAAGCCGATAGCTTCCTGCCAGCACCTGTTTACCTTCTATGACAGCCATTACGCCCCGACCGGGCACCTCGGTGCATTCCTCCACCAACTCACGCCGGGGGGGCTGTCCCCATGCCGCGGTCACAGAGGACGCAATGGGGTGGGTGGAGTTGCACTCTGCCAAAGCGGCCAGGCGCAAAAATTCCTGGCGATCCAAGCCAACAGGGCAGATCTCCGTCACCTCAAATACTCCGTGGGTCAGGGTACCTGTCTTATCAAATACCACAAGCTCTGCCTTTGCCAAAGCTTCTAAGTAACTACCGCCCTTAATAAGCACACCAGCTCTGGAGGCACCGCCTATGCCCCCAAAGAAGCTAAGCGGCACCGAAATGACCAAGGCGCAGGGGCAGGAAATTACCAGAAATACCAGTGCGCGATACACCCAGTCTGCAAGCAACTGGCCGGGTATTACCAAAGGCGGCACCAAGGCCAGCAGTGCTGCCACAATGACCACCGCAGGGGTATACCAGCGTGCAAAGCGGGTAATAAACGCCTCTGTCTCCGCCTTTTGGCTGGATGCGTTTTCTACAAGTTCTAAAATACGTGCAACGGTAGACTCCCCATATTCCCGGGTTACCCGGGCAGTAATGACAGCGCTTTGATTGATGCAGCCGCTGAGCAGTGCATCTCCCGGGGCTGCCGCCCGGGGGGCAGATTCACCCGTCAATGCGGAGGTATCTACCCATGTCTCGCCCTCCAGCACCACGCAATCCAAAGGAATGCGTTCACCGGGGCGGATTACTATTACATCCCCCACCGTAACCTGCTGGGGCGAAACCTTTAGTATTTCGTCTCCCTTCTTCAGATTTGCGGTGTCAGGACGAATGTCCATAAGACCGGAAATGGATTTTCGAGATCGCCGTACCGCATAAGATTGAAACAGCTCTCCCACCTGATAAAACAGCATAACTGCCACGCCTTCGGGGTATTCTCCTATTAAAAAGGCACCCACAGTGGCAATAGTCATCAGGAAATTTTCATCAAATATTTTACCCTTTGCTATGTTGCGTAAAGCCCGCAGCAAAACATCTCCACCTATGGCCAGATAGCTTATCAAAAACAGGACAGCTTTGATGGCTTCTCCTGTTGGCAACAGCAGTGCTGCCGCAAAAAGCACTGCACCTATTCCAAGGCGTATCAGATGATTCTTTTCTGCCGGTGCACCATGGTCGTGTCCACAGCCGCATCCGTCGTCATGGCTTTCGCAACTGTGCGAATGGTCGGGGTCGTCGTCTCCTCCGCCGTCCTCGCTGTGGCTGTGTGTGCAGCTGCAGCCTTCGCCGCAGGATTTTTCCTGTGCCGGCTGGCCACCCTGCTCCTTAACAATGTGGCAGCTGTCACAATGGCAGTGGTCGCTGTGACGCTGATTTTGGCTGTGCTCATGTCCGCAGCACTCGCCGTGATGTTCGTGTTTCTGTTCGTGCATGTCTGTTTCCTCCTGATATGTTATTATTTTTTCAGGCGCCGGTCTTACTGGTACCTCGTTGCAATTATATACCTAATCGGTGTATTTTTCAAGATATTTTACATCTATCAAACTTCAACGTATTTCTCTATAACACTTTTTATCATTGCACATCTGTTTCTGGCAAACACTTAAAAATTGAAAACTCATGAGTGAAGAAATATTCATGGGGCAATTTTACAAAAAAGTTAAAAAGTTTTTATTACAATCATTTTAAACCATTGCAACAGTTTGCCTAAAAACTTTTTTCTTCATCACTTTAATGAACAGCATGATATTATTTACGGTTTGGCCACACAATAAATACAGTTATGTTTGACAAGCCGGTGTTGCTGGGGGTAAAATAGTAAAGATTGCACTATCCTGTTTAAACGGCGTGTTTCTGCCACATTTTATGATGCTTTTTGTTAGGTAAAAATTTAAAATGGATGGATACATGCTCTAATTTGGCAAAATTTTATAGAAGATAAACGAGGTGACCCATATGGGCTTTTTAGAAAAGCTATTCGGTTCCTATTCAGAAAAAGAACTAAAACGTATTCAGCCCTTGGTAGATAAGGTTTTGGCTTTGGAAGAAACCTATAAAGCCATGAGCGAGGAAGAATTACGCGGGCAAACCGCCATTTTAAAAAACCGGCTTGCAGGCGGCGAAACTTTGGATGACATTCTGCCCGAAGCCTTTGCCACCTGCCGGGAGGCTGCTGCCCGTGTGCTGGAGATGCGCCACTTCCCTGTACAAATCATCGGCGGCATTATCCTGCACCAGGGCCGAATTGCCGAAATGAAAACCGGTGAAGGTAAGACCCTGGTTGCAACCCTGCCCGCTTATCTCAACGCCCTTTCCGGCAAAGGTGTCCACATTGTAACCGTTAACGACTATCTTGCCCGCCGCGACAGCGAGTGGATGGGCAAGCTTTATACCTACCTAGGACTTACCGTAGGCCTGGTGGTCAGCGGTATGGATCCTAAGGAAAAACAAGCCGCCTACGCTGCCGACATTACCTACGGCACCAACAACGAATACGGCTTTGATTACCTCCGAGACAACATGGTAGTTTACAAGCAGAATTTGGTGCAGCGCGGCTTTAATTACGCCATCGTGGACGAGGTGGACTCCATCCTCATCGACGAAGCCCGTACCCCCCTTATTATCTCCGGACAGGGAGACAAATCTACCGACCTGTACAAAGTAGCCGACCGCTTTGTCAAAACCTTAAAAATGATGAAAGTGCGCGAGGTGGACGAAAAAGAGGAGCAGGACGACCTGGACGCCGACTATATTGTAGACGAAAAGGCCCGTACCGCCACCATCACCCCCCACGGTGCCAAACGTGCCGAAGAATACTTTAACCTGCAAAGCTTGAACGACCCCGAAAACCTTACCCTTGCCCATCACATCAATCAGGCAATTAAGGCGCGAGGCGTGATGCAGCGTGACGTGGATTATGTGGTCAAGGACGGTCAGGTCATTATCGTAGATGAATTTACCGGCCGACTGATGATAGGCCGCCGCTACAACGAGGGTTTGCATCAGGCCATTGAAGCCAAAGAGGGCGTCAACGTGGAGCGCGAGTCCAAGACACTTGCCACCATTACCTTCCAGAACTACTTCCGTATGTACGATAAGCTCTCTGGTATGACCGGTACCGCCATGACCGAGGACAGCGAATTCCGTGAGATTTACCGTCTGGACGTGGTGGAAATTCCCACCAACCGTCCTCTGGCCCGCCGTGATAACCCCGACGTGGTGTATAAAAGCGAAAAAGGCAAGTTCCACGCTGTCATTGACCAAATTGCAGAGTGTAACCAAAAGGGTCAGCCCATTCTGGTGGGTACCGTCTCCATTGAAAAATCCGAGCTGTTGTCCTCCATGCTTAGCCGCCGCGGCATCAAGCATGAGGTGTTAAATGCCAAATACCACGAAAAAGAAGCCGAAATTGTAGCCCAAGCAGGTAAGCTTGGCGCAGTTACCATCTCCACCAACATGGCCGGACGTGGTACCGACATTATGCTGGGTGGTAACGCAGAATATTTGGCAAAGGCTCAAATGCGTCGGGAAGAGTACAGCGACCACCTGCTTTTTGAAGCCACCAGCTACGGCGAGACACAGGACCCCGAGATTTTGGCAGCCCGTGCCCGCTTCCATGAGCTTCTGGCAAAATACAAAGCCGAAATAGCCCCCGAGGCAGAAAAAGTCCGTGCTGCAGGCGGCCTATTTATTCTGGGTACCGAACGTCATGAATCCCGCCGTATCGATAATCAGCTCCGTGGCCGTGCCGGACGTCAGGGCGACCCCGGTGAAACCCGCTTTATGATTTCGCTGGAGGACGACCTTATGCGTCTGTTCGGCGGCGAAAGAGTTCAGAACCTGATGAACTCCATGGGCCTGGAAGAAGATATGCCCATTGAAAACAAACTGCTTTCCAACACCATCGAATCCTCTCAGACCAAGCTGGAGGGCCGCAACTTCCAAATCCGTAAAAATGTTCTGAAGTTTGACGATGTAATGAACCAGCAGCGTGAGATTATTTATGGCCAGCGCAAGCGCGTGCTGGACGGGGATGATATCTCCCAAAGCGTTCGCACCATGATGGAAGAAAGCATCAGCAGTGTGGTAGATCTTTACCTGCTGGACGACGGCATCAAGGACGAATGGAACCTGGACGGCCTGCGGGATTACTTCCTTGGCTGGCTGACACGTCCCACTGACCTGCAATACAGCCGCGCACAGCTGGAGGATCTTTCCAAGCAGGATGTGAAGCAGCAGCTCATTGACCGCGCCACAGAGCTTTATGACCAGCGTGAAAAGATGTTTGGCAGCGAGCTTACCCGTGAGCTGGAGCGCATGATTCTGCTACGCAATGTGGATACCAAATGGATGGAGCACATCGACAATATGGAGGAGCTGAAACAGGGTATTTACCTGCGCAGCATCGGCCAAAAGGATCCTCTGGTAGAATATCGTCTGGAAGGCTCCGAAATGTTTGAAGAAATGATTGCTTCCATCAAAGAAGATACCGCCAAGATGATGCTTACCGTACAAATTCGCCAGGACGGTGTCAAACGTGAGCAGGTGGCACAGCCCACCACCACTTCTTCCGACGGCAGCGAAGCCAAAAGGCCTGTTCGCTCTGGTGAAAAGGTTGGCCGTAACGATCCCTGCCCCTGCGGCAGCGGCAAAAAGTACAAAAAGTGCTGTGGCCAATAATTGACTAAAAAAATACTCCCTATGCTCTAACAGAGGCATTGGGAGTATTTTTATGCATAAGCTACCACTTTTCAAATTTACTGTGCATAACTGGCACAATATGCTTTATTGGTTCGCTATTTTTTAAGTGTGTCCCGCCAGCAATACAAATATCGTTCCTCCGCCTTTGGCCAGTTTACAACTTTCAACCAGTCAGCCAAATAATCCGCCCGCTTGTTATAATGTTTCAAGTAATAGGCATGCTCCCAAACATCCACGTTCAAAATAGGACACAGCCCCATGGTCAAAGGCGTTTCCTGATTGGCTGTGGTGATGATGCGAAGCCTTCCGTTGGCATCCAACACCAGCCAGGCATAGCCCGAACCAAATACGGACATCGCTGCAGCGTTCATCTCTTTTACAAACTGCTCAAAGCTGTCCCATGTTTTGTCTATTTCTCTCATGAGTATCCTTGCGGGTTCGTCCTCTTTGTCCGGTGTTAAGCTCTCAAAGTAGAATTGATGGTTATACACCCCGCCTGCATTGTGAGCCACGGCAGTACCCAGCTTGACGGGCAAACGCCCAGCTGTTTGAATCAGCTGCGGCAATGTCAGCATCTGCAGGCCCGGGCGCTCCTTTACGGCATTGTTCAAATTGTCCACGTAGCTTTGCAGGTGCTTGTCATGGTGCAAATGCATAGTCTTGGTATCAATATATGGTTCCAGCGCGTCATAGTCATATGGCAGCGGCATGTTTACAAATGGATAGTGTTCGTTCATTATCATACCCCCTATCCTATCTTATGCTTTTATATGCAGTTACGGCATACTAAAATATTTTTTTGTTTTGTAAATTAGCCATAATAATACAAAGAAATTCCACCTGCTGACAATCCTGTCAATTGAATTTACAACACACTAATGCTACCATGTTGTTGGAGGAAGCCCAAGAGACTGAACAACACTTTTGCAATATAAATAAGCGTTATGATACATTAGCTGATAACGATACAAATATCTTCATCAAACGCCAAAGGAGTTTTGATAACATGAAAATTGCTGCACTGGATATTGGCGGCACCTATATCAAAGCCGGTATTGTAGAAAATGGTATTCTTACTCAGGTAGAAGAACATCCTACCGACGCAGACCTTGGTGGCCCGGCAGTCATTCAAAAAGCCGTTGCCATTATAAAAAGCTTTGGGCAAGTAGACCGCATCGGCCTTTCTACTGCAGGTGAGGTGGATTCTTCCAGAGGTGTTATACGCCATGCCGATAATATTCCCGGCTATACGGGCATGGACTTACGAAAAATATTTACAGAAGCATTGAGCCTTCCTTTTGTAGTGGAAAATGACGTCAATGCTGCTGCCGTAGGCGAGCTCACCTTTGGTGCCGCCCAAAACTATAAGGATTTTCTTTGTGTCAACTTTGGCACCGGCATTGGCGGAGCCATTATCATAGACCGCAAGCTGTACCGCGGAAGCAGGTTTTCTGCCGGTGAATTTGGCGGTCTTATTACCCACCCCGGGGCCATGGTGCCGGGAGATGTGGGCAGCGGCAGCTATGAGCGATATGCAAGCACCAGTGCCTTGGTTCGGCGTGCCATGGCGCTTAGCCCCAAGCTTAACAACGGCCGGGCCGTATTTGCAGCTATGGATATTCCTGAAGTAAAAATGCTGGTAGATGACTGGATCAAGGAAATCAGCTATGGCCTGATTTGTCTTATCCACGCCTTTAACCCCAGCGCAATTGTCATGGGCGGCGGCATTATGAAGGAACCCTACATTGTACTCAACCTCATTGCCACATTGGGTGCCAATACCAAGCCCAGCTTTCGCGACTGTCAGATTATCCCCGCTGCACTGGGCAACAATGCAGGTATGTTGGGCGCCGCCCATCTGGCGTCCCAGTGGAAGGCCTGACGCCTCTTTTATGCTCTGCCGCTGCTTTAAAAAGGAATTTTTAAAGATTTTTATATTGACTCATATACGACGTTATGTTTAAGCAGATAACCCCCGCACCTTGCAGTCCGTAATAAACTCCTGGTGCAAATCCCGCTAAGTTAGCTGTTTCAGCAGCTTTAGCCCCCCTACCCTGTCGTGTTGCTTGCTGCCTTTCTTCATATCTTATACGCTCCTTTCTTTTGCTCCCAACACGCAAAAACACCGTCTTAGATGTTGCCACAAAGTGCAAGTATCTAAAACGGTGTTCTTCTTTTATCAGTTAGTATCAATCAGCCTGTCATACGGGTTTATGGGCACAAGCTTTACTCCCATTCTTTTTCGACATTCTCACAAGGGTTATTTTAACTCTATAATAAGCCATTTTCAACCCTTTTACAAGGCACTTTTCCTTGATTTATTCTCTTTATCATCGCCCGTGTTGCAAAATGTGTTGCAATTACTGCAAAGAAATAGTTGCCTGTGGTTTGCAACTTTCTTGATAAAACAAAAATCCGACTGTTAATCGGATTT
>JAEYXR010000048.1 GCA_023431215.1 Bacillota bacterium | reverse complement strand
TTCAAACAAAAGCAAATTTTTTAACGCATTGTTGCTAAAAACTACAAAAATGTTACGAACATCTGTATGCAATCCGCAAACAGAATACACATTTGGATGAATTTGTATACGAAACACGGAAGAATTTACATTGATGCATAAATATACAGATGCATAGATCTAAAAGTACAAATTAAGTTAAAAATATTTTAAAATAAAACATATTTGTACCAACATAGGCAAAAATATGCCCCAACAAAAACAATGTGTGTTTGTATTGGCTACATATATTAAAGAATATTAAGAAAAGGATGTGGTTATACATAAACCTTGCATAAACTGGAAAAAAGATTGAAAACAGTGGAATATTGTCACTTAACTGCACAAAAAACTGTAAACACAAAGCCTTAAGGAATAACCTGTGCAAGCCTGAAGAAATTAAAATTCCATAATTTGACCCCGTTTGTTATAAAGGGTTTTACAACCCAAAAAGAGGGAGGAAAAGGTAGTAAGACATACCACGGTGCAAATGGTAATCATAATTGCAATTTGATATAAAATGGCGGTGGTGGGCAAGGTACCAGACAATATTTGGCCTGTCATCATCCCCGGCAAAGAGACAATGCCCATGCCCAGCATAGAGTTTAAAGTGGGGAGTAAGGCTGTTTCCAGTGCACTTGCTGCAAAGGGGGTCAAAATGAGCTGGGGAGCAACACCAAGGTTTAACAGGGTATCAACCTGGTTTTTGCGGGCTGTAAGCTGCTCATGAAATGATTTGAGCCCTAGTGTCACGCCAGTCATGGCATTGCCAATAATCATACCGCTAAGGGGAATGGTATATTGCGGGTCAAAAATATCCACCCGCACAATACCGCCCACAAAGAACAACACCATGCACACTCCTGCACCAGCCAAAGAGCCGGCAATGGTAAGACGAAAATTTTGGGGCAGCCAAGGATTTTTAGAAAGGATGCGCCAAACGGCAAAAACAACCATGGCAGCTAAGTACAAAATGGTAAACACCGGGTGAGGGTCCTCAAAAATATAGGATAATATATAGCCTGCCAGCACCAGCTGCACAGTCATGCGGATACTGGCTGTTACCAAAAGCTTACTTTGGCTGATTCGACACCGCTTCATAATAGCCAGCACCACCAAAAGCAACAGATACACAACGGCAAACTGGGCTAGCTGCAGCTCAACGATTCCCTGCATGGTACTCCCCCTTTTCCAAGGTGATAATAGTATCGGCAAAATTCTGTATCAGCTGTTGGTCGTGGCTGACAATAATAAGGGTAATGCCCTGATTGAAACAAAACTCCTTGAGGTTGCCAAGCAAGCTGCGGGATGTGGCAGAGTCCAATGCAGAAGTAGGCTCGTCCAGCAGCAGTGCCAGGGGAGTAAAAGATAAAAACAGGGAAAGATAGACACGCTGACGCTCGCCGCCAGAAAGTGATGCGCAGGCCGTATCGGGTGAAAAATCGGCACAGCACAGCTTCAACCACTTGCCAATGGTGTTGTCACTGGGGGCGGCCAAGTCACGGTATGTATAAAACTTTGCAAAGTTACTGCGGATGGTGTCGTCAAACAAAAATGTAGATTGCCCGGCTAATAGTATCTGGCGCCGCAGCTCTATGGGGTTCAGAGCTGAAATATCTGTATCATGTAGCATGACAGTGCCGGAGGAAGGCGACAGGGTTCCGTTAAAAAGCCTGAGAAGGGTGCTTTTGCCGCAGCCGCTTTCGCCGGAAATAAAAACCGTTTTACCTTGGGGTATCTCAAAATCGGGGTAACGGATCATATTTAAAAAAACCAGATTTTTTGTAGAAAGCAAAGACATGAAAGCCCCTCTTTTCGTCTTTTATAAAACAATAAGATTTTGCACCGGTTGTCATTGAAAATATGACATGCAGTAATGCATAGAATAAAAATAGGATTGTTTTTTGGTTTTAGATGCACGGATGATTGTATACTAAATTTACAGACACGCACCTCATACCCCAAGGGTTAGGCTTTTTCTGAAATCGCCAAAGCCCTTACATTTGAATAAAACAGCAGTCAAGCAGAAGAACCTAGAAAGCTTTTACTTCATCCATTAGACATCATTATAGCACAACAGAATCAATTTGCAGCATTTGTTGCACTCAACCCACACTTGTTCCCAAAGGCTTTTTAGGATAATATAGAACTAACTGTTGGTTTAAATCATGATTTAATAGCCGTTTTTGGGGCTAACCATAAAAACATGATAAAAGAATTCCATTATTATTGCGCACATGGCCTTGTGGCAGGCACAATTTGCAGATGACAGAAGGAGTATAGACATGGTAGAAGGCGCTTGCAAAAAAATGTTTGAGGATTACTTTGACTTTTGGGAGAAGCTGACACCCGAACAAAAGGAATTTGTGTGCCAAAATGCTGTTACCATAAAGTACGAAAAGGGAACAGCCGTGCACCGGGGCTGCAATGACTGCATCGGCATACTTTTGCTAAAAAGCGGCCAGCTGCGCACCTACATGCTATCGGAGGATGGCAGAGAAATTACCCTTTACCGTTTGTTCCGGGGAGACACCTGCATTTTATCTGCTTCCTGTATTTTAAAAAACATTACTTTTGATGTTTTTATTGACGCAGAGGAAGAAACGGAAGTGCTGCTCATCAATTCTGCTGCTTTTCGCAAGCTGTCAGAAGAAAACGTGTATGTAGAATGCTTTAGCTATCGCCTGACTACACAACGCTTTTCTGATGTCATGTGGGCCATGCAGCAAATTTTGTTTATGAGTTTTGACCGGCGCATGGCAATTTTTTTGCTGGACGAGGTGGCAAAAACCGGAGGCGACAGCGTAAAGATGACCCAGGAACAAATGGCCAAGTATATGGGCAGCGCAAGAGAGGTGGTGTCCCGTATGCTGGGGTATTTTGCGTCCGAAGGCTTGGTGGAACTGTTCCGCGGCGGAGTAAGAATATTGGATAAAAAAGCACTGCGTGAGCTGAGCTGAAGCACCAATTGAGAGAAGCCGCTTGCAGGCCGGTAGTTTCAAAATTACAGAGCAAAAGCCGGATAGGATAACACCTACCCGGCTTTTATTTTATCATGAAAACCCAATCAATGAAGGTAAAACCAGTGTAGCTTAACTGCAAAAAGCTAACTGTAATCATTTGGTGGATGTTACATAGTGATCCACACCACTATGTACGGTAAGCTTTGATTTATAATCCTAAGATTTCAAGGATAGAATCCTTGGGTCTGAACCCTACGGAGCTTTTGGCAACCTTGCCGCCTTTAAACAACATAACATTGGGGATGCTCATAACACCAAACTTTTCAGCCAGCTCAGGCTCTGAATCAATATCTATTTTACAGACCTTAATATCAGTGCGCTCTTTGGCAATTTGGTCTACAACTGGGGAAAGCATTTTACAGGGGCCGCACCAACTGGCCCAAAAATCTACCATAACAGGCTTTTGTGATTGAAGTATTTCTTTTTCAAAGGTTTTCTTGGTAACAGCAGTAACAGACATAAGATACAATCTCCTTTATTAAGTATTGATCTATTTCAATTGATTTATTTGGTATGGCTTTATTATATCCTCATTGTTAGGGGCTTTCCGTGACTGCGTCACACAAAAGCAGCTTTGCAGAAAGAATTTAATGGAAGTTGATTGGCATATAGATGGAAATATCTTTGTAAGTTATGTCGTAATTATGAACATCATCAACAGTAAATGTAACAAAAGCGTCAAAGTTAAAAAAACACAGTTGACACTGCGGGAAAAGATATGGTATGATTCCACCATCAAACTAAATACCGCTTTAAAGAAGTAAAATATTTAAAGCATTGGTAGAGGCGCGGTAATCAAGAGTATTCCATTGCATACGGCTGGCAGCCGCATGGAAGAAAGGGAAAACCGCCGAAGTTCAGGTCCGGGCCAAAGGATCTGCGCTGGGTCGCTGCAAAATATGCAGCGGACTGCCACGAGAATTTGTGGAGCGCTATCATTGTACAGCAGAGGGGTGCATTCCCTCTTATGTGCCGCAGCGTGCCATGTGTTTGGCGTGTTGCGGTTTTTTGTTGTGTAAAAGCAGTCCAAAAAATTGCGCGCAAACCCGTTTTATCTGTGGCATCAGCAGTGCTCAATACACCTGTTAAGGTTTTGTGTTCCTTTCGGATGTTTGAGTCTGCAGGCCTAATTTTTAAAACAGTGTTTTATGCGCAGCCACAAAACTCCGGTTTACCGGTAAAAAATGTATGTTTGAGGAAGGAAGTATTTTTCATGGAAGCTGTCAACGTTGGCTGGCTGTCAATTTTGCCGCCTATTATCGCCATTGGACTGGCACTCATTACCAAGGAGGTTATCTCCTCTCTGTTTATCGGAATTTTGTCCGGTACCTTCATTTATACCCTGACATTGGGTCAGAATCCTGTTATTGATACCCTTAAAAACACTTTTGAGCTTATGGGCAGCCGCTTTGACTTAAACATTATTCTGTTTTTGGCGATGGTGGGTGCGCTGGTTGCTTTGATTACAAGAGCCGGTGGTTCTAAAGCCTACGGTAACTTAATGAACAAAAAGCTGAAAAGCAAAAGCAGTGCCCTGCTGGCCACCGGTGGTCTGGGTGCGCTTATCTTTATTGACGATTACTGCAACTGCCTTACTGTGGGCACCGTAATGCGTCCCGTTACCGACCGCTATAAAATTTCTCGTGCAAAGCTTGCCTATATCATTGATGCAACGGCAGCTCCTATCTGTATCATCGCTCCCATCTCCAGCTGGGGCGCTGCTGTTATTTCCTCTCTGCCCGAGGGCAGCAATCTGTTCAGCAGCGGTATTCAGGCCATGATTTCTACCGTACCCTTTAACCTGTATGCCATTTTATCCATCGTCATGCTGATTCTAATTTCCTTAATCGACCTGGACTTTGGCCCCATGGCCAAAGCAGAGGCAAGAGCCCAGGCAGGCGATTTGGGTGCAGTTGACCTTCTTTCCAAGGAAGATGCCCCCGTTGAGGGCAAAGGCACTGTTTGGGACTTGGTTTTACCCGTTGTGGTGCTGGTTGGTGTTTCTGCCCTGGCAATGCTGGAAAACGGCGGTTACTTTGCCGGCGGCATGTCCATGGCAGACGCCTTTGGCAACTGCTCTTCCGGCCCCGCCCTGGTTTTGGGCTCCTTGGTAGCGCTTCTGTTTGCTTTTGTGATGTTTGTACCCAGGGGCTTGATGTCTGCCCGTGACTTTATGGATGTTTTTACCGATGGTGTTAAGTCTATGGTTCCTGCCGACATCATCCTAATTCTGGCCTGGACAATTTCCGGTGTTTGCCGTGATCTGCTGCAAACCGGTGAGTTTGTCAGTGTAATGGTGGAAACCAGCAATATCCCCATTGCGATTCTGCCTGCCATTACTTTTGCCATTGCCGCAGCACTTTCTTTCTCCATGGGTACCTCTTGGGGCACCTTTGGTATCTTAATTCCTATTGTTTTTGAAATTTGCGAAAAGGTTGCTCCTCATCTGATTATTCCTGTTCTGGCAGCTTCTTTGGCCGGTTCTGTCTTTGGCGATCACTGCTCACCTATTTCCGACACCACTATTATGGCTTCTGCAGGTGCCGGCTGCAACCACATAGAGCATGTATCTACCCAAATTCCCTACTGCCTGGTTGTAGCTGTTTGCTGCTTTGTCGGTTATTTGGTAGCCGGTTTTACAGGTGGCAACCTGCTGTTAACTCTTGCTTCTTCCCTTGTTATGCTGGTGTTACTACTGGTACTGCTGCATAAAAAGTTTGGCACCCAGTGTACTGCTGCCGACTCCTCTGTGGCATAGTAGTTGCAACCATAAAATTTGTAAAAAAATATAGTTTAAACAAAAGACCCGCCGGTGTGTTCGGCGGGTCTTTTTTGCTATAAAAACTTTAAAACACAGTCATGAACAAAAAATGCTCTAAGTCGGTGTGAAAGCTTAGTATCAAAACTTTTTAGAGATAAGTGAAAGAGTAAAGCATTAGAAAAGGTTTATTACAAAAAGTTTTACTTTTCTTATTAAATAGTACATTTAATCCATAATTATTTACATTTAACACACTGATTTATGCATTTATCCTACTTTTTGTTGGTGCTAAAAAAGTCCTTTGTTAAACTAAAGATGCAATGATAAGTAAAAAACAGTTAGCATCAATAATTGACGAGGAGGAATAGAACAGATGATAAGCTTTTTTGTGTGTTTGGCAATTCTCATCGCTGGCTACTTTACCTATGGTAAGGTAGTAGAAAAGGTGTTTGGACCCGATGATCGTACTACCCCCGCAATAGAACTGCAGGATGGCACAGACTATGTCCCAATGCCCCGCTGGCGTATTTTCTTAATTCAGCTTTTAAACATTGCAGGCTTGGGCCCCATTTTTGGTGCTTTGGCAGGTGCGGCTTGGGGACCCTCCGTTTTTCTATGGATTACCTTTGGTACCATTTTTGCCGGTGCAGTGCATGACTTTATGGTAGGCATGATTTCTATGCGTCACCGTGGAGACAGTGTGGCAGAAATTTCAGGCCGCTATTTGGGCAACGGTATGAAGCAGGTTATGCGTGTTTTCTCGGTGGTACTGCTGGTGTTGGTAGGTGTTACCTTTACTACAGGTCCCGCCAGTCTGCTGGCAATGCTAACACCCGATTTTCTTGACCGTAATTTCTGGCTGGTTGTTGTACTTATCTACTATTTTATTGCTACCTTTGTACCAATTGACAAGGTAATTGGCAAGGTGTATCCCATTTTCGGCATTTGCCTCATTGTTATGGCATTGGGCGTAGCCGGTGGCATCCTGTTTGGCGGGTATACTATTCCTGAAATCACCCTGTCCAATCTGCATCCCAAAGGAACACCCATCTGGCCCGTTATGTTTGTTTCGGTGGCCTGTGGTGCCATTTCCGGTTTCCATGCCACACAGTCTCCCATTATGGCGCGCTGCATTCAAAACGAGCGTCAGGGGCGCAGCATTTTCTATGGAGCCATGGTTGCTGAGGGTATCATTGCTCTTATCTGGGCAGCAGCCGGTGTGGCATTTTATCAGGGCACAGGCGGATTGCTTACCGCTTTGGGTGGCGGACAGTCTGCTGTAGTTTACGAAATTTGCTTTACACTTCTGGGACCTGTTGGCGCAGTTATTGCAATGATCGGTGTTATTGCTTGTCCTGTTTCTTCTGCCGATACTGCATACCGCAGCGCACGCCTTACCCTTTCCGACTGGTTTGGTATTGACCAAAAGCCTATTAAAAATCGCTTGATACTGACCGTTCCTCTGCTGGCTGTGGGTGCATTCCTCACTCAGATAGATGTACAGGTGGTTTGGCGCTACTTCTCCTGGAGCAACCAAACTCTGGCCATGATTGCCCTTTGGGCAGCCAGTGTTTACCTGCTTCGTAATGGCAGACCCTATTTAATTACCGTAATTCCTGCAACCTTTATGTCTGCCGTTAGCTGCACCTACATCCTGTATGCACAGGAAGGCTTTAAGCTTCCGGTTACCATTGCTTATCCAATCGGCTTTGTTTTTGCAGCAGGTTGTTTGGCAATTTTCCTTTATCGCTGTGTATTACCCAAAAAGAAGTTGAACGAGACTACAAAGAATTAAGAATACGCTTATTTAGACAGATGCATTTTGGTTCTTAGGATAGATATGAAAAAGGCGTTGTTAGCAGATTAATTAAATTTGTGCCTGTGGCAGAAGGGAGCAACGATATGACACCGGGAGACATTTTTGTAGGTATTGTTCTTATTGCAGCAGTTGCGCTTCTGTACTGGGTGGTAAACGACAGCCAGAAAAAAGGTGCCAAGCTAGGTGGAAAGCTTTGCGGCGGTTGTCCGCGATACTGTCAGCAAGGGCGCACCTGCAAGGGAGAACCAAAGCACTTGCCCGAGGAAGATAAAAAATAATTCAGAATGAATGCCCTTACACTCCATTGAAATACAAAGCCAAAAGAGCGTCCCCAAAGCGGGACGCTCTTTTGGCTATTTTAGAAAAAAGTAGAAGAAATTGGAATTTTATGCTAAACTAAAAACAGATTACACACAGAAGGTCGCTTTTTCTTACTTTACAAAACTTACATTAATGATGATAAGTTAGTGATATTTTGGAAAGATAAAAAAATGTAGACTATAAGAGTTTAATACTAAAAGTATTAAAACTAAACTATAAAGCCCTATCTCTATGAATTGATTTTTATGACAAAACAGAAAATAAGGAGTCAACGGTATGCTGGATAACATCTTTGTCAGTATGTTGCTGAGTGTGGGTTTTTTGGTTATGGTGGCTAGCCTGCTTGCAGAAACACGGCTGATGCGGCAACTGCTGCAGGATAACCGCAGCTTGGGCAATCAGCTGCTTTTGGCATTAATTTTTGGTCTGGTCAGTATTCTTTCTACTTACACCGGTGTACAGGTGCAGGGTGCCATTGTCAACACCCGTGTCATTGGGGTTTTGGCGGCAGGTCTGCTGGGTGGCCCAATAGTGGGTTTGGGGGCCGCATTTATTGGCGGATTGCACCGCTATCTGTTCGATATTGGTGGCTTTACTGCCATTGCCTGTGCAGTATCCACCTTTTTTGAGGGGCTGATGGGTGTACTGGCTCACTGGAATCTGCGCCGCCATCGGGGTAAGCTTAAAAATAAAAATCTTTCTGTTGCACTGCTTACTGCTGGTGCAGAAATTGCACAAATGTTGATTATTCTCATAATCGCCAAACCGTTTGATGCTGCCGTTCAGCTGGTTGGGGTCATATCACTGCCCATGATTTTGCTGAACTCTTTTGGTATGGTCATGTTTATATCGGTGTTTGATCGCCTTTTTCGGGAGCGTGAGCAGGAAGCAGCGGTTCGTCAGGGGTTGGTGCTGGCCATTGCAGAGCAGTGCCTGCCTCACCTGAGAAGCGGACTGCAAAACCGCGAAGAGATTAAACGCACAGTAGAAATTATTTGTAACTATGCACCGGAGTACCAGGTGATAGTAACAGATTTGCAGCAGGTGCTGGCCGACAGCGGGGGAGAGCTGCTTTCGGCAGGGCTTCCTGATATTGCAAAAGAAGCGATGAAGCAAATAAAAACCATTGTACGTACCTCCGGCGAGGAGCGGGCACTGATGATACCCGGCGGCAGCATCTCAATTGCGGCTCCGCTGACTTATCAGGGAACAGCCATTGGAGCGCTGGTGCTGTTGGTACAGCGCAGATGGCAGCTGCTGGCAGCAGATATCGGCTTTATTCAGGGGTTGGCAAGGCTTTTTTCCACCATGCTGGAGCTTTCGGAGCTGGAGCATCAAAAAAGGTTACGGCGCCGGGCAGAATTTCGTGCCCTGCAGGCTCAAATCAATCCTCACTTTTTTTATAACGCGCTAAACACCCTATCTTCGGTCAGCCGTGAAAATCCCGAACGTATTCGCGGGTTGCTGTTGGCAATGGCAGATTATTTTCGTCATATGCTGGAAATCAATCAGGAGCAAATACCCCTGCAGGAAGAGCTGAAGGCGGTAGAAAATTATCTGACGCTGGAAGAAGCTCGCTTTGAAGAAAGTTTACTGATAGAGTGGAAGATAGAGAAGAAGCCGGATTATATGGTGCCGCCGCTGATACTGCAGCCCATTGTAGAAAATGCAGTAAAGCATGGCATAAGTGCCGACGGCAAACGGAGGGTGACCATTGGTGTAAAGGAACAGGAGGGCGAGCTGCTGCTGACGGTGGAGGATGAGGGACCCGGTTTTCATCCCCAGATAGTGGAACAGCTGCTGAAAGATGACGGGGCGAACCATTACTCAGGGTTGTTTAACGTTCACAGGCGTCTGCAGGCAATGTACGGCAAAGATCATGGCCTGTGTATTGCCAGCGCAGTATCCGGTTCTAAGGTAACCCTAGCCATACCCATTCAAACAGCAGACGCTATCAAATCCACAGAGGAGAGGAGCGAATCTCATGCGGATAGCAGTGATTGATGATGAGCGCCCCGCCCGTAGTGAGCTGATTCACCAGCTTCGCAAGCTACTGCCGGGAGTGGAGATAGAAGAAGCTTCCAGCGGCAATCAGGCATTGGAGCTTATGGGCAGCCAAACCTTCGATCTTTTGTTTATTGATATCCATTTGGGCGATGTAGAAGGAACTGTACTGGCCGGGGTAGCGCGTAAAATGATGCCCCAAGCCTACATCATATTTGCTACCGCTTATTCGGATTATGCGGCAAAAGCCTTTGAGCTTGAGGTGGATGATTATATTTTAAAGCCTTTTTCCGCAGATAGATTGGCTCAGGTTTTGGCACGGTACCGCCGTGGTAGCCGGCTGCAGCCTACCAGGACTGCTCCGGTACCTTTGGGTAAGCTGGCAGTCACCAACAGTAACCGTCATACCATGCTAATTGATATTCAGCAGGTAGTTTATGTAGAAACCGACGGTCATGGCAGAGGTTGTATCATTCATACCACAAACGGGGATTATACAGAAAACAGCGCAATGTCAGAGTATGAAAAAAAGCTTGTACCCTTGGGTTTTTATCGTATTCATAAAAGCTATCTGGTTCAGCTTCGGCTTATTACCGATATTTTTCCATGGACGGGTAGCTGCTTTGGGCTTCATATGCAGGGCTTCAAGGAGCAGCTGCCTATTGGCAGAGATAAAATTAAGGAGCTGCGCCAACTATTGCAGCTATAGAATCAGAAGTGCGGTATGTAACAATACCGCACTTTTTTATGTTTCAGTTTCACATGTCTTTAGGTTGGAGTTTACATATTATAGCAATGAATGTTTGTAATATCACATTTACTCAAAGCTAATTACAGTGCCAGACGCAACAAAAACCGCCTCAGTTAAGAGGCGGTTTTTGTTGCGTCTAGGGTATTTGTGTCATGCGCCAAAGGGTAGTTCTGCTAATACCCAGCCTTTTTGCCGCTGTGGTTTGATTGTTGCCCATGTCCTTGAGTACCCGCTGCACTACCTCTTTTTCTATTTCTGCCAATGTTCGGGTAAGGTCAATGGGCTGGGCAGAATCCAGCGCCCGCATAGAAATGCTGGCAACACTCTTTTCCTTAACCAGTGCGGCGCGTATTTCATCACCACTGACAATGGGGCCTTTGGCTATGATGGCAAGCTCCCGCAAGACTCTTTTAAACTGAGTATAGTTATGGGGCCAGGAATAGCCTTGCAGCAACGCCATACCGTCCGGTGCAATTCCCGCAACCTGTTTTTCCAGTTGGGGGTTTATCCTGTTCAGATAAATGCTGACCAGGTACGGAATGGTTTCGGCATGTTCGCGCAAAGCGGGCAACGGTACTAAAATGGTATCCAGCCCCCGTACAAATTCTCTGCTAATGGCAGAAATGCCACCATGGGCATCACGGGTACAGCTAAACAGCACACGGTTGTTTTTGCAAACTGCCATTACCTGTAGGGAAGCAATCAGCTCATGTGCCATTTCTCTGCTCAGGGCATCCACATTGTGAAAATGCAGAATATTGCCGGTGTCACACAAGGGGGAGTTGATGTTATCCAGCAAAAAATCCCATGTTTTTTCACTTAATAGCTCACAGTTTATATTGACCAACGGACATTCATCCTTGATGCTGTTTAGGTACAAGCCGTTCATTGCCTGTTGTTTTCCTGAGCCGTCCTCTCCTACAATCATCAGTGGAATTCCCGACAGCATAGGCCCTTCAAAGGTGCTCTTAATACTATCCAGCGCCCCTGATACACTAAAAATGCTATTAAAGTAAAACTCTTCTACTTCTTTTTTGGTTGGAAAACTGATTCCACACCGGTTGGACTGGGGCAGTGCCTGCCGGGTGGTAAAGAAAAAGGCAATGTAATGATGATGCAATGTATGAATACGCCGGGCAAAAATGGTATAAATAATGCCCTTTTTGTTACGCAGAATCTTACGCTTTACCTCACTTTGCGTGGCTTCAATTTCTTCATGGAGCATCTGTAATACAACATCACTTTCGGCATCCTCCGGCAAGGAAGAAAAGAAGAGCTTTTGGCTGTCGTCAAACACCACTGTATTGGTTCCCTGATACAGCAAAAGCTTGCGTAAAAAATGATTTTCCTCCAACAGGGCATCATGGCTTTTTGCCAGTAGCCTTACCTGATCCAAGGCGGCACGGATGCTGTCGGTACCGGAGTTGATTAAATAAGTATTCAGCCCCAGCTGGGTTGCTGTGGTGTTTGCCACCATATCACAAAGGACCATGGGGCAGCCGCTTTGCTTTAGTCTTTGTAAGATGGGTTTTACCATATCGGTAGACTCAATGGTATAAACGTCCAGGTCAAAGTTTAATACTTCACACAATAAATAAGCATTTTTGGTGATGCTGTCAAACCCCACTACCGCCATACGTTTATTCTCCTGGCTTTGAGGAGGCAAAGATGAAATGGCCAGATTAAACGCACACAGGATGTCGTACAAAGAGATGCCGATTTCTATTACCGGCAGAGGAACCATGCTCTGAATCAGCTTTGCGGTACCGCCGCGAGATAAAATGACATCATAATCTGCATGAAAATTACTTTTGGCAATTTCTGCACCCTGTCCCAGGTCACCTACAAACACCGTAAGCTCAATATCCTCATAAAGCCCTGCAATGCGTTCCAGCTGCTCCTTCATTTCCTCATAGGGGGCAATGGCAAGAACACGCGTCTTTACAGCTGTCATTTTACTTCACACCTCCTAAAATGTTTAATATTGAAACATAGTATACCATTATGCCTATAACAATACAAACATTTTTTACCAGTGTTTCATAATTTAACGTATTTTGCGTCCGGGTATCCTTGTTTCACACGTCCATATTTAATAAAATGAAAGCAACAAAGCAACCGGGCATTGGGTT
Source organism: Bacillota bacterium (assembly GCA_023431215.1). Taxonomy (GTDB): domain Bacteria; phylum Bacillota; class Clostridia; order Oscillospirales; family Ruminococcaceae; genus Angelakisella. The sequence continues at coordinate 57,612 of JAEYXR010000048.1, read as the reverse complement.
GTTTTAAAAAACAATGAAATAGAATGGAGGCAAACCATGAAAAAGCATTTAAAAAAGATTTTGGCATTTGGCATGGCTGCTGTCATGTGTGCTACAATGGCAGCTTGCGGATCTACTCCTACGGCAAGCAGCACCCCTGCATCCAGCTCTGAGTCTGCCCCTGCATCAAGTGCGGCTCCCGCTGCACAGGTAAATGTGATGTTTGCTACCCACGAGGTAGGTACCAGCAACTACAATCTTTCTGCCGAGCTTGCCAAGCTGTGGGAAGAAAAGGGTGCAATCACAGTAGACGTACAGCCCATCAGCCCCGGCGGCATGGGTGCGCCCTACCTTTTCCAAAGCAATAAATGCGACCTGACCTTTATCAACGGTGCACCTGCCAAATGGGCAGCCGAAAAGGGCACCCTTGGCAAAGCCCCCGCTACCGGCTACAAGGCAATGCTGGGCGGTCTTACCAACGTCAGCGCCGTTAACTTTATGAGCAAGGCGTTTATGAAGAAACATAGTGTTTCTTCCATTGAAGAGGCCATTCGCCAAAAGCTGCCCATCCGCATTGGCTGCAGCCCTGTAGGCTCTATGGATAACGAGGTGGTTGTACTTTTGCTGGAATACCTTGGCGTCACCGAGGATGACATCAAATCCTGGGGCGGCAGCATTGTCCATGGCGGCGGCTCTGACCTTTCTTCTATGGTAAAGGACGGCAAGCTGGACTACATGCTGGACCACACTTCTCCCAGCTCCTCCACCATGACTGAAATTGCCATGACCTGTGATGTTGAGTTTATGCAGTGGGAAGATGCGACTGTAGAGTATTTTGTAAAAGAAAAAGGCTTTCAGCGCGTTACTCTGCCCGCAAACTCCTTTAGCGGACAGACCACAGAAATTACCAACCCCGGTACCCCTGACTGCATTTTCGTCCGCTCTGACCTGGAGGAGGATGTGGTGTATAACCTTACCAAAATTATGTGCGAAAACCGCGATTACCTGGTAAGCGTTCTTGGCTCTGTTGAGCCCTTTGACCCTGCAACCTGCTGGGAATCTGAAAAAGTTGGCGGCATTGAGCTTCATCCCGGCGCAGCCAAGTACTTCAAGGAAGCTGGCTACATGAAATAAAGTTGGTCTGGTTTGAACAGGATTGGGCAAGACCGGGGTTCTGACAGGCTCCCGGTCTTGTCCCTTATCAAGGAGGTTTCGTTGTGAAAAAAGTTTCTGCCGCAGTTGGCAACGTCCCCGCCGAAAAACCCAAAGCAGCCATGCCCAAATGGCGTTATGGGGTATTGGCTGTTCTTTCGGTTATTTTAGTTTGTTTTCAGCTTTATATTGCTCTTTATAAGCCCTTGGATAAATGGATTCAGGTGCCTATTCATCTTTGCCTTGGCCTTTCCATTGCCTTTTTGTTCAAACCCGTGGCAGACAAATGTACATCTCCCCTCACCAAAACTCTGGCATGGGGCTATGACATTGTGCTGCAGGGCGCAATTGCCTATATTGCCTTCTACTTTATTTCCAACCTATCTTATCTGCAAAATCGTATTTACAATGTAGATGTTATGACCACTGCTGACCTTTTGTGTGCTTATTTGCTTTTGTTTGTGGTAATGGAAGCTGTACGGCGTACCATGGGTATGAATTTGTTCATCTTTATCTGCATTTTTATTGCCTATGCCTTTATTGGTCAGCATATTCCCGGTATGTTCCGCTTCCGTGGCATGAGCTGGCAGGGCTTTGGCGAAGTGATGGTGATGGATGTCAACGGTATTCTGGGCTCTCCTCTTTCCAGCTCGGTCAATACACTCTTCTATTTCCTGCTGTTTGGCGCATTCTTTTCGGTTTGCGGCGGCGGCCAGGTTCTCATTGATTTGGGAATGAAGATGAGCGACAAAACAGCCGGCGGACCTGCCAAGGCGGCAGTGGTTTCCAGCGGGCTGATGGGCATGATTTCCGGCAGTGCGGTTGCCAACGTTACCAGCACCGGTGTTATGACCATACCCTTGATGAAAAAAGCGGGCTACACCCCCGAGCAGGCAGGAGCCATTGAGGCTGTGGCTTCTACCGGTGGCCAGATTATGCCTCCCATTATGGGGGTAGGCGCCTTTATCATGGCAGAAATGATTGGTATAAGCTACACCAAAATTGCCATGGCAGCAATCATACCAGCCCTTTGCTACTACGGGTCGGTGTTTTTATTGGTGCATTTTCTTGCAAAGCGTCGCAGCCTTACCCAGGTGCAGGAAAAAATTGTGTTCCACAGTGACCCCATTACCCCTCGCCTGTATCAGCTGCTGCCCATTTTGCTGCTGGTAGCCATGATATTTATGGGAAGCTCTCTTACCCGTGCCGCTTTGGTTGGCACCGGCATGGCTATAGTTGTTAGCCTTTTCTCTCCTAAGACACGGATGAGTGCAAAGCAGTTTGTAGATGCTATCATGGACGGTGCCAAGCAGGCTGCCAACATTGCCATTCCAACCGCAGCCTGCGGTATTATGATTGGTATTGTGGTGCAGAGCGGTGTTGCCAACAAGCTCACCAAGCTCATCAGCGCCGCCGGAAGCTCCAGCACAGCCCTGGCACTTATCTTTGCCATGTTGGGATGCATTTTGCTGGGTATGGCACTGCCAACCGTTGCAGCATACCTCATAGCCAATATTTTGTTCTGCTCCACCCTTATCAGCCTGGGAATTCCTGTGCTGTGTGCCAATATGTTCATTTTCTACTTTGGCGTTATTGCGCAAATCACTCCTCCCGTTTGCCTAGCTTCCTTTACTGCGGCGGGCATAGCAGGGGCAAGCTCCTGGAAAACCGGATGGACAGCCTTTGCATATTCATTGGTTTCTTTCCTGGTTCCCTATGTGTTTGTATTTGAACCCTCTCTGCTGCTCATGGGTACTTTCATGGAGATCGTTATCAACGTTTTGATTTTGGTCTACGGCATTATCTTTTTGGCCGCAAGCATTTCCGGCTATCTCTTTTATGCCATTAACAATATACCCCTACGTATTTTGATGATGGTTGTTGCAGTAGCTATTGTACTTCCAATAATGGCGTTAACCATTGTTGGCGGTATTATCGGCGCTATCATATTGGTATACTGCTACCTCAAGCATAAAAAACTAACCAGCAACCCCGTTGCAGCATAAAAAAGATTGGAATGTACAGCCTATGGTAAAGCTTTTGATTATTGCGGACGATTTTACCGGAGCATTGGATACCGGTGTTCAGTTTTCTGCCAGCGGCGCGGCCACCCGGGTGGTGGTCAGCCGCGGGTGTGATTATGAAAAAACAAACAGCGGTGTAGAAGTGCTGGTACAGGATGCCGAAACCCGCCATCTTTCTCCCGGGCAGGCATACGACATTATTGTAGAGATTGCCCGCCGGGCGCAAAAGGCTGGCATTCCTTACCTGTATAAAAAGACAGATTCGGCACTGCGGGGCAACATTGGCAGTGAGCTTGCCGCCATGCTGGCAGGCACCAAAGAGCAGCGGCTGCACTTTGTGCCGGCTTTTCCAAAGCAGGGCAGAACCACCGTAGACGGCATCCACTATGTAAATGGCGTTCCGGTGGCACAAAGTCCCTTTGGTAAAGACCCTTTTGAGCCGGTGCTGGTTTCAGATGTTTCGCAGATTATTGCGGCTCAAACCCCAACGGCAGTACATAAGGTTACATTGCAGGCTGCTGCCCCACATCAAGGAATACTGCTTTATGATGCAGTAGAAGACGGGGATTTGACAGCCATTGCCAATTGTCTGGAAGAAAGAGGGGAACTGCATCTGTTGGCAGGCTGTGCCGGGTTTGCCGCCATGCTGCCTGCATTAATGGGTTTGAGCGGCCACATTCCTACACTTCCAAGCTTTGATAAAGGCCTTTTGGTAGCCTGCGGCAGTGTAAACCCCATTACCCAGCAGCAAATAGCCGCTGCTGCACAGCAGGGGTTTACCCATATCCGGTTGACTGCACATCAAAAGCTAAAACCCGGCTGGCCGGAAACTCAGGAAGGCAAAGAAACCATCAAACAATGGGTAAAGCTTTGCGAAGCCAATGAGGATGTTATTATTGATACCAACGAGCTAGCCGAGGACCTAGAGGAGCTGTTACCCACAGGCAGGAATGAGGCACAGGCAGAGTTGTCTTTAGAGCAGCTCCGTACTGAAGTTGCCAAAAGAATAGGTTGTTTGGTAAAAAAGCTGCTGGACAGTGGAGTAAAAAAGAACCTGATGATTACCGGTGGAGATACGCTGCTGGCCTTTATGCAGCAAATTGGTTGTGATGTGCTGGAGCCTATTTGTGAGCTTTCGGGCGGGGTGGTTCTTTCTCGTCTGGAATATTGCGGACAGACCTTTCAGTTAATTTCCAAATCGGGAGGATTTGGGGGTGAACAGCTGCTGACAGAGCTTTCCGCCAAGATTCAAGGTATGGATTTTAATGGTACGCAACCACAATAAAGAAGGGGTCTAATATGCTTACTCAATATCATTTAAAAATGCCCGGCGCGGTTTACAGCGGTATCGGCGCATTGGAAAATATAAAAACTCTATTGCTGCAAGGTGGCGTAAAGCGTGTGGCAGTGTTCACCGATAAAGGGGTTGAGGCGGCTGGTCTGTTGGAACCTGTGCTGGCATATGCAAAGTCTGCAGCTCAGGTATCAATACTCAATGACCTACCTCCAGAGCCTACCTATATGCAGGTGCAGAAGATGGTGGATGCTTTTAGAAACCTGGAGGCAGACTGTATTTTGGCGGTAGGCGGCGGCAGTGTAATTGATGCTGCCAAGCTGGCAAGTGTGCTGGCTACAGGAGACTATACGGTGAAGTCACTGCTTGACGAGCCCACCCTTGCCCAAAAGCAGGTAAAGACCATTGTGGTGCCCACCACCGCAGGAACAGGGGCAGAAGCTACCCCCAACGCCATTGTGTCGGTGCCTGAAAAAGAATTGAAGGTGGGCATTGTAAACTCCTGTATGATACCGGACGCCGTAATACTGGACGCCCAAATGATAAAAAAACTGCCCAGAAGCATTGCAGCCGCAACAGGTGTGGATGCATTGGCTCATGCCATTGAATGCTATACCGCCAACAAGGCTAACCCTTTCAGCGATTTATTTGCCTTGGAAGCACTGGACATAATTCTTAACAACATTGAAGAAGCTTGTGACAATCCCGACGCCATGGAGGCCAAGAATAAAATGCAGCTGGCAAGTTTTTTTGCAGGGGTGGCCATCACTGCTTCGGGAACTACGGCAGTCCATGCTCTTAGTTACCCGTTGGGGGGCAAGTATCACATCCCCCACGGTGTCTCCAACGCTATGCTGCTGGCACCGGTGATGCGTTTTAACGAGCCCTGCTGCAGAGAAAAATTTGCAGCTGCCTTTGACCGCTGTGTCCATAAACACACCAATTGCACAACCCATGAGGAAAAAAGCACCTATATGTTGCAATGGCTGGAAGACATTGTGCAGCATTTGAATATTCCCACAAGCCTTACCGCCTTTGGCGTACCCGCTGAGGATTTGGAGCTGCTGGTGGCTGCTGCTATGCAGGTAACACGGCTGCTGAACAACAACATGCGCACACTGACTGCCAATAACGCACGAATGCTGTATTCTCAGCTTTTAATGCCACCACACTAAAACAAAAAACTGCACAGTTATAATACAGGCATATAGAGGGTTAGCGTTGCGTTTAAAACCCAAAGAGATAACAGTTTATTGTTTTGCTATGGCAAATTATTGCTTTTATTACAAAAATGAAAAGCAGATGCCGCTGTCCAGACGAAAGGAGCTGCCCCTATGAAAAATGTTGAAATTAAAGGAATCATTCCGGCCTTGGTAACCCCCATGAACGAGGATGAATCCATTAACCTACAGGTTTTGCGCCAGCAGGTCAACCGGCAGATAGAAAATGGCTCTCATGCTATTTTTTGCTTTGGTACCAACGGAGAAGGGTATATTTTAAACGCCCAGGAAAAGCAGCTGGTGCTGGAAACGGTTGTAGAAGAAACTGCGGGACGTGTTCCGGTTTACGCAGGGACCGGCTGCGTAGGCACAAAAGAAACCATAGAACAGTGTAAAATGGCCGAAAAAGCGGGTGCTGATGTGCTTTCTATTATCACACCCAGCTTTGCGGCTGCCAGTGCAAACGAGCTGTACGAGCATTACAAGGCGGTTGCTTCTTCTGTTGATATGCCTATTGTGCTGTACAACATTCCCGCCAGAACCGGTAATACCCTGGCACCTGCTACCGTAGGCCGTCTGGCTCATGACTTTAAAAATATTGTAGGTGCAAAAGACTCCAGCGGAAACTTTGACAATATTTTGCAATACATTGAGCAGACCAGGGACGTGCCCGGCTTTGGTGTATTAAGCGGAAATGACAGCCTGATTCTTTGGACACTGCTTGCAGGTGGCACAGGCGGCATTGCCGGATGCTCCAATGTTTACCCAAAAACCATGGCTTCCATTTACGACAGCTTTATTAAGGGGAATCTGGAAGAGGCAAGAGTATATCAGGACAGCATTCGCTCCTTCCGTGGTTGCTTTAGGTTTGGCAACCCCAATACCGTGGTCAAAACAGCCGTCAATCTTTTGGGATACCCTGTGGGCAAATGCCGCGCACCCTTTAATCAGCTGCCCGAGGAAGGCATAGAGGCTTTGAAAAAAGTGCTGAAAGAAAACGCTGAAAAGGGCATGTGTTGATCATTAGACACAGCAAGGAGGTTTTTCCAATGGATATGCGCCCCATCATCGGTATTACCATGGGGGACCCTGCCGGCAATGGGCCGGAACTAACGGTAAAGGCTCTGGCAAATCCTGAGCTTTACCGGCATTGTCGTCCACTTGTCGTCGGTGATGCCAAGGTGCTTGAAGCTATAAAAGCCATCGCCGGCCAGCCGCAGATAGCTATTAACCCGGTCTCGTCTGTTGGAGAGGCTAAGTTTACTTATGGCACCATAGATGTTTTTCATCTGGAGCTTGTTGAAATGGATAACCTATCTTATGGTGAGATTTCTCCCATGTGCGGAAACGCAGCCTTTCAGTGTGTGCGCAAGGTTATAGAACTGGCTCAGCAGGGACTGGTGGATGCCACCTGTACCAATGCATTATGCAAAGAATCTATGAATTTGGCACTGCAGCCTCAAGGTTTGCATTTTGACGGACACACCGAGATTTATGCTGCTTACACCAATACTCAAAAATATACCATGATGCTTGCTCACCACGATTTACGGGTCGTGCATGTATCCACCCACTGTAGCCTGCGCCAGGCCTGCGACCGGGTAAAAAAAGAGCGAGTGCTGGATGTTATCCGCATTGCCCACAGCGCATGCAAAAACTTGGGGATTACTTCCCCCAGAGTTGCCGTAGCCGGGTTAAACCCCCATGCAGGAGAAAACGGGCTGTTTGGCACCGAAGAAATAGAAGAAATTATTCCGGCTATACACCAGGCTTGCAGCGAAGGAATCCTTGCCGAAGGGCCGCTTCCCCCCGACAGTCTGTTTTCTAAGGCTTTGGGAGGCTGGTATGACATTGTAGTGGCCATGTATCACGACCAAGGACATATTCCCCTAAAAACAGTAGGGTTTAAGTATGACCGGGACCAAGGTCGATGGCTGGCAGTAGAGGGTGTCAATATTACCCTGGGACTTCCTATTATTCGTACCAGTGTTGACCATGGAACAGGCTTTGATCAAGCAGGAAAGGGTACCTCCAATGAGCTTAGCTTGGTTAACGCCATTGAGTATGCCATCAAGCTGGCCAAAAACAGGTGATGATAACATTATTACGCAAGGGGAGTAACAAATGATCATTGATCGAATGGACTATATTACGGAATATGAAAGCATGCTGCCACATTTGGCAAGCGGACTGGCTTTTCTTCAGGAGAACCCCCGGTTAAGTGAGGGAAAACATGTTTTCCCTGGCGGCTTTGTTCTGGTACAGGCGGGAATGACCCGCCCGGTTGCAGAAGGTACATTTGAAGCACACAAAAAGTATATTGATATTCAGATACTGGTAGAGGGCAACGAAATTGTTGTTTGGAACCGTCTGGAGAAAATGACACAGATAGGGGACTATGATGAAGAAAAGGATAAACTGACCTTAGGTGGAGAGGGAGCAGTGCTTGAACTGAAACCGGGCATGTTTTGCGCACTTTTCAGCTCAGATGCTCACACTGCCTGTCGCCACTTGGAGGGAGCACAGGCCAATCCTTATAAAAAGTATGTAATGAAGCTGGAATATAAATAGCATCCAATGTAAGTTGACCTTTTCCTCCTTTTTAGGTCAAAAAAAAACCGGTAAATCAAACTGATTTACCGGTTTTAATTTTCCCAATATTTTAAGAGGTCAACCCATAAGCTTTTGAATGTTGCGTAAGGCGTTACTAACATCTTTTTTGACCAAAGACTGCATGCTATCCGGATACTGCAAACAATCAGCATTTTGAAGTGCCAAAACAATTTTTTCCCTTAAATCTGGCTTATACTCTGCAATCAGGGGTAATGATTCAATGCATTTTCTTGCAGTGATTGGCTTTTCATCAGAAAGATGCTTTAAGTATTGGTGGATTATGCCGTCAAGTTTATTTTCTGTATCCCACCTTGCACAGGAGGCTATTAAAGTAAGCCCCCTTGTCCTGATATACGAATTTTTATCTTCCAACATGGCTACAAAGCTGTCAAAATACGGGTAAACGGCAGAGGAGCGTTGACTCTCCTGCACCAACAGCTTTAAGCACTGATAAGCATAGCTGTCGTTTTTGCCAGTTAGACCTTGAAGCAAATCTTTTATATCCTTCATGACAGCCACCTCGTAAAATAATTTCACGAATTTTGTTTTATATAACTATAAAAGAGATTTTTATAAGTAAGATAAACTATCATTGAGCGGGTGTAACCAGTAGATAACTTGCCGAAGCAAACAAATAAATAAAAATGACCCGTCAAAAGATAACCATTTTTATTTGTGTCAATAGGTAAAAATAGATGTAGGGGAGAGTATGCTCATAATATGAAACTACTGTTGCTTTTTTGATGGAATAATATATAAAGCCGCATTTTCTGCTAAAACTGCAAAAGTAACCCAAGCTGAAGTTTTAAAAGCATAAAAAAAATCTGCTTTTGTTCTCAATGAACCTTCCAGTAAGCCAAAAGAACTTTGTAAAAAGCTGTTATAAGAAATGCCGTCTTGTAACTCCGGAACGAGAGAACCGATGCAGTTTATACCTAAGTCAACCGATGCAAACAGCGAAACAAATAATATTGACAATGATATGATTTTCAAAGCTTTCATAGTTTCCTCCCGATCTAATATAAATAATCTTGGATTCAGTATAACAAAAAAGTCAGGCTAAAACAAATGCACATCAGCATCTATTTTAACCTGACTTTCATGGTGGAGGCGAGGGGAGTCGAACCCCTGTCCGAAAACCTATCCATATGGCTTTCTACGAGTGTAGCCCGTTATTTACATTCCCTTGCACAGCCGCTGGCGGGCAGGCTGCTGCGCTTAGTAGCTCCTAATGCAATTGCAGACCCGGAGCGCCTCCTGCAATCGTTCACCACTAGATGACGCCCAAACCGGAGCCGTGGTACTCACCGGCAGGACGGCAGCCTAATTAGGCTGCGTAGGCGAAATTAGATTCGTCGTTTAATTTTAAGTTTGCTCGTTTTATAGAGGTCGGGCGCCTCTACTCGCTTACCATAATTCAAAATCCCCGTCGAAACCGGTGCGCCCCCATATCAATAGGTTCCGGCATCAGCAAAAGGAAATATCAGCCATTGTGATTTTTCATTGCACGTTCAATATCACGTTTGGCGTCACGCTTGGCGGCATCGTCACGCTTGTCGTACAATTTTTTACCCTTACACAGGCCCACTTCAATCTTTACCCTGGGGCCTTTAAAATAAGCCTGCAAGGGCACCAGCGTAAAACCCTGCTGTTTGGTAAGCCCAAACAGGCGGTTTAGTTCACGGCGGTGCAGCAAAAGCTTGCGCGGGCGTAAGGGGTCTTTGTTAAAGATATTTCCCTGTTCGTAAGGGCTGATGTGCATTTGCTTGACGTACAGCTCACCATCTTGAAAGTCACACCATGCGTCCTTTAGATTAATTCCGCCCTGGCGCAGAGATTTTACCTCAGTGCCACACAGCTCAATCCCTGCTTCCAAACTTTCTTCCACAAAGTACTCGTGGCGAGCTTGGCGGTTATAGCTGATTTGCTTTATACTATCTTTTCCCATGGTGTCTCCTCCTTTCTGGTGGTTGATACTACATTGTAACATGTTTTGTTAAAAAGTCAAGTAGGATAAAATTGTTATTTTTGGCTTCATTTTATTCTTTAAATACCCACAAACGGTTTACAACAAAGCTGATAACCAAAGTAATAATGGTGGCACCAACCTTAGCAATCATCTTGGGAACGGCCAAAATATCCAGCAGTACAAAGAGCAAACCGGTGCTGATACCCAGCATAATCAGGTTTAAAATAATAAAACGGAGGAGGGCAGGGCTGAAAAATTTTGCCTGAGAGCGAAAGGTCCAGCTGCGGTTAAAAATATAGCTGTTGAGCATGCCACAGCTATAGCTGATGACTTGGGATATATAAGGATTAATCCCAAGGAGAACGGACAGCAGCCAAAAAACGCCCATGTCTAATAGCGTGTTGGCAACGCCCACAATTGCAAATTTACCCGCTTTTATGGCTTCTGTCAGCCGATTGTCCAAAAGTATCTCCTCCTCACGGATGATGTTGCTGCTGTTAGTATGCCCACATTAAAGCTCACTGCGTCCCTGCAAGGCCCGGAACAGCGTTACTTCATCTGCATACTCCAGGTTGCCCCCTACAGGGATGCCATAGGCCAAACGGCTAACCTTTATACCAAGAGGCTTTAAAAGCCTTGCCACATACATGGCGGTGGCCTCTCCTTCAACGGTGGGGTTGGTAGCCATAATGACCTCAACAACCTCGCCCTTGGATACTCTCGCCAACAGCTCTTTGATGGTAAGCTGTTCGGGCCCTACACCATCCATAGGAGAAATTAAGCCATGAAGCACATGGTATACACCATTATATTCTTTGGTACGCTCAAAGGCCAATACGTCACGGGGGTCTTCCACCACACAAACCAAAGAGGTATCTCTGCCCTTTGCGGAGCAGATGGGGCACAGCTCATCCTCGGTTAAATTTCCACAGAGCGTGCATTTTTTTATTTTGGTACGGGCATCCAAAATAGCCTGAGCAAACTCCCGTGCTTTTTCCTCCGGTTGATTTAAAATATAAAAAGCAAACCTTTGGGCAGATTTTCTTCCCACTCCCGGCAATTTGGCAAACTGCTCAATCAGCCGTACCAGCGGCAATGCTCCCTCCATGGTTGTTCCTCCTCTGGGTATTGAGTTTCGAAAACCGGCGGCGCGTGGGCAAGTTGCCCTGCACTACGCGCCGCCGACTCTTTTGTAATTGTCAATGCAATATTTTTTAGAATAATCCGGGGGTGCCCAGTCCGCCGGTAATTTTGGACATTCTTTCCTCGGCGTCATCCATTGCGGCACGAAGCGCCTCGTTGACGGCACCTGCAATCATATCCTCCAAAATTTCAATATCCTCGGGGTCTACCACCTCGGGCTTGATATGAATGGATTTCACTTCTTTTTTACCGGTGACAACAGCTTCAACCATGCCGCCGCCGCTGGTGGCGCTATATTCCTTAACGTCAAGCTCTTCCTGAACTCTTGCCATATCCTCCTGCATCTTCTGAGCCTGACGAATCATTTGATTCATGTTGCCGGGGCCGCCGCCCACTCCTTGAGGCAGTCTTGCTTTCATATCCATAACTCCTTTGTTTTTTAGGTATCAACATGCTGTATTTATCAGCAAGGGTTTATGCCTTACTATACATATCTGTATTATTATGCTAAAAAATACAACAGGTATAACAAAATGTTTTATTCCATTACAACCTTTACGCCGCCCTCTTTGGCAAGCTTTAAAATTTCTTCCATAGGGTCTGACTTGGCAGCTTCCAATTTTTTGGGGCCGGAATAAGGTCCTATGGCATATTTTTTGCCGGTTACTTCGGCAATGGCATCCTTTAGGCTCTGCTTGGTATAGTCGTTGCTGCGCATCAACTCAGTAAAAACAGGATTATCGCAGCTAATAAGCACCCGGGTACCACTTAAATAAGCCTGTGACCCCACCAAAGCACCTTTGAGTGCTTTATTGGTGATACCCAGCCGGGCAACCACATCCTCCCACTGTGACATTAAAACAGCATCGGAGGATAGAGTCTCTTCCTGCGGGGCAGCAGATACTGGTGGCTCTTGTTCCGCAGCCGGAGCAAACGCAGGAGCAGCTTGTCCTTTGTGTGAACCCTCCTCATGAGCAGGGCCGGGCGAGGCGGCGGGGATTCCCGCCTGCAGGCGGTTCAGCTTTGCCTCCAGTGCCTCAATGCGCGCAACCAAAGCTTCAGGAGAAGCGCTTAGTCTGCTGTCACACAGCTTTGCTGCTGCAATCTCCATCTCCGTACGGCGAGAGGCTGTGCGGGTCATGGCGCCTTGTGTTTCCTGTAAGGTTTTAATGGCATACAAAATGTTTGCTGTGGAAATATTCTTTGCCTGTGCCTGGTAGGCCTCCAGAGTTTCCGGCAGGCAAATAATCAGCTCCTGGGGCTCCTTTGCCGTTGCGGCTACCAGCAGGTTGCGGTAATGGGTAGCCAGCTGTTGACACAACCGGTCATATTCCACCGCTTCGCTGCCAACCTTGTCAATCAGCTCCAAAGCAGCAGAAAGATTGCCGCGGCTGATGGCCGAGGCAATGTCAAAGAGGTACTCCTGCCCCACTAAACCGGCGGCGCGGCTTACGGTTTCAACACTGATGCTGCCGCCATGAGAAATGCATAAATCCAAGATAGAAAGGGCGTCACGCATACCGCCGTCAGCAAGTTTTGCCACCAATGCCAGGGCTTCCTCCTGATAAGAGATGCCCTCTTCATCGGCAATATACTTTAGTCTGCCGGTTATTACAGCGGTATCGATGCGGCCAAAGTCAAACCGCTGACACCGTGACTGAATGGTGGCGGGCATTTTGTGTATCTCTGTGGTTGCCAAAATAAAAATAACGTGGGAAGGGGGCTCTTCCATAATTTTTAGCAGAGCATTTACGGCACCCATACTCAGCATGTGAGCTTCATCGATGATGTATACACGATATTTGGTGACATTGGGTAAAAAATTGGCTTCCTCACGCAAATCTCGAATGTTATCTACACCGTTGTTGCTGGCGGCATCAATTTCTACCACGTCTACCATGGAACCATTGTCGATTCCCACACACACGTTACACTTGCCGCAAGGGCTGCCGTCCTGAGGGTCAAGACAGTTTACCGCCTTGGCAATAAGCTTGGCACAGGTGGTTTTACCCGTACCACGGCTGCCCATGAGCAGATAGGCGTGAGAGGGCCTTCCGTGCTTGATTTCATTTTTCAGCGTAGTGGTAACATGCTCCTGGCCAACCACATCCTCAAAGGTTTTTGGCCTCCATTTTCGGTAAAGCGCCTGATACAAGGTAAAACTCCTCCTTTCGCCGAGAAATCATAAACTTCATGTGAAATAGAATCCGCACCACGACAAATATAAGGTTTTACGGTACATGAAGTTTTTGCGCATAGGGGCGGGAGCGGTAGTAGCGCATATCGCCCTGCGCATAGTCTTTTTGCATAGCAAAAAAGGGCAGACTGGTGGTAATCTTCATTGTCATACGGATATCCGGTTGGCTGCGGCACCCGCAATGCATCGCTTAATGCTGCTCGGTTCCCCGCCTGACATGGTTCACAATGCTGCGTCGCACAGGACCAAATATCCGCATGACAATAGACACTACCCGTCCTGCCTGCCTTTTTTGAGCTTTCGCCTAACTAGTATACACGAAAAGTCTGAAAAACTCAACCCAAAACTAAAAAATTTTACTTTTGTGTTGCCCGCCATGTGCTATCAAACCCTAATAGGCCCAAAAGGATAAAAAAGAGGAGGAGAGCAGCAAAGTGCCTCCTCCATGTAAGAGCTTTACAAAATGCCACGGGCTTACTCACCAAATTTAGAATCAATGAGGGCGACCAGAGAATCCACTGCCTCTACCTCGTCTTCACCTTTGGCATAAATTTCTACCTCATCGCCCATACCCAGCCCCAGAGAGAGCAGCATGACGATAGATTTTGCATTGGCCTCTTCATCTTCTTCAATTTTGCGAATGACAATTTTGGACTTAAACTTACTTGCCAAGCTAATAAAATCTGATGCAGGACGCGCATGAAGGCCTGTTCTGTTTTGAATAGTCGTCTTTTTGGAATACATGGTAATTCCCTCCTAAATACTGATATATGACACCAACGTGGAAAAAAGGGTTGACCCTTGTTTGCCCTGATTGGGTGCGCATTAACAGGTTTTTGCCGTTGTATAAGCAATATAATTTGCTGCAGAAGGAATAAAACTTGCTGGTTGGCACAAGCCCAGCACAAAAATACTTTGTAATAATTGTATCATAAAGCAGAGCAGCTTTCAACAAAGGAAGCAAAGATGCAGCAATAATTCATAAAAATCAACGCAATAAAGACTGTGAGATGCACACAAAGCGGTGTTTTTACCCGGCGCAGCTTCTTTAACTGCAAAAACAACAAGCAGCATATTTTATGTTACTGCTTGTTGTTTTGCCAAATATCAGTATGTCAGCCGGGCAATATTTTTATCCATTTCAAAGCTTTGAAAATTATACAGTATTAAAACGTCATCAAATTGTACCCGTGCCAGCAGATCACTCATTTTTTCCGGGAGGCTGCGCAGGTCTACCACGTATACTTCGTCGTAACTGTAGGTTAGAAAAGGAGCCATGCTGTTTCCATAAGAATCTTTAATGAGCAAAACCCTGCTCACCTTTCCGTCAACATGATTTTTATTGTTGTTGGACGGAATGAAAGTCAGCCCGTTGTTGCCGTACATAAAGGCCGCGTATTTATCTCTTACAGCCCATTTGCTGTGGTCATACAGCCCGGTTACAGGAATTTGATTTTTATCGGTATCCATTACAGTAGTTTTGCCGTCGATGGTTACTTCCCCAACGGGAATATCGTACCAGGTAATGGTGTCCTTTTGTGCATCAAACTTTTTGCCCTTGCTGAAGTAGGTGCCCAAAAAGTCCGGAACCTGATGGAGATACGAAGCCAGCTCCTCCAAAGTAGCATATTGTATGCCCAGACTCTGGGCATATGCCTGATAGCCATACCAGGCACCCAGGGTAGTCCAGTGGTGGTCGGTTTTGTAATAGATATATTCATTTTTGTGGGCGCTTATGGCACTCAGCAAATCTACCGTTTGAGCGCTTGTACCAATACGGCTGTAAATTTCCTGAATATAAGCTGCTTGGTCTGCACCGGGAAAACTGACGGGGGTTTTGTGGTTAAGCACTTGGTAAGAGTTGGGGATGATGCCAAAGGTAACATGGCCGGGGTAGCTTTCTAAAAACTTCTGCACAAACCCAACATTGTTCCACAGGGTCTTTTCGTCCACGGTGGGAGCCTTTTCAAACATATAATCATCCTTGCCGTAGGCCACGTTGTTATTTTCAATTTTACCTAGCACCGACTCCGAGACCGATTTGATGGTAATCCACTGGTCTCTTCCCACAAACTGGTCGTTGATAAATTCCTCGTACTTCATGGTATATTCGTTACTAATAAGAGATTTTACAGAGAATTTAGGCCTCTGCTTTAAAAAACGGTTTTCCAACTCGGAATATTCCCGGCCAAAGCAGAGCATGTCCGCAACAAACAGCACCAAAATAAAAGCCGCAAACGCAATCAGGAGCGGATATTGTTTTAGTTGTTTCATTTTTTCCATTGTTATCGGCTCCTTTCATCAAAAACGGAAATACAGGAAGGGGTTGTAGGTGGCATCCACCAGATACGCCACCGACACCACCGTAATGACACCATAAAACACATATTGCAGCCAGCCCAAACGTCCCAGCCTGTCGTTGATTTTGGATAAGATGGGGGTGGAGAGCAGAATGCCAAGTACAAGTACCACCACATAGTTGCGCAGGTAATACATCCAGTCGTTTCCGCCCTGCCACACAAACATGGTGTGGAAAAAGTCTCCCAGCTTGGCAAAGTCGGTAATGGCAAACAACGTCCAGCTGATGAGCAGCAACGGAATGATATAGACGCGGCTGAGAACCCCGGAAAGTAAGGTGGGTTTATTGAGGTAAGGCAGCAGGAAGTTCTTTTCAATGACCAAAAATACAAAGAAGTAAAGGCCCCAAAGCACAAAGTTCCAGCTGGCGCCATGCCAAAAACCGGTGGCAGCCCAAACAACAAACAGGTTCCACATATTGCGGGACTTGGAGCAGCGGTTGCCGCCCAGGGGGATATACAGGTATTCCCGAAACCAGGAGCCCAGTGTCATATGCCAGCGACGCCAAAACTCGGTGACACTGCGGCTGATATAAGGGTTATTAAAGTTTTGAGGGAAGTTAAAGCCCAGCATTTTGCCAAGGCCAATGGCCATTAGAGAATAGCCGGAGAAATCAAAGTAAATTTGCAGAGAAAATGCCAGTATGCCCAGCCAGGCAAGGGGGGTGGAAATATCGGTGTAATTCATAGCCTCCACCTGGGTCCACAAAGCACCAATGTTATTGGCAATCAGTACCTTACGTCCCAGACCCAGTACAAAGTCTTTGACGCCGTCCTGAATTTGAGCCGGATTTACCTCACGGTCACGCAGCTCACGGTTTACGTCGGTATAGCGCACAATAGGGCCTGCTATCAGCTGGGGGAACAGCGCCACAAAGGCGCCAAAGTCAACAATATTATTTTCAGCTTCCACCTTGCCCCGGTAAACATCGATGGTGTAAGACATGGTCTGGAAGGTATAAAAGCTGATGCCCAACGGCAGTGTCAGCTTTAAATAGGGAATGGACAGGCTGAAGAGCGAGTTGATGTTTTGAATAAAGAAGTCAGTATACTTAAAGAAGAACAGCATACCAAGATTAAACACAACAGACACCAGCAGCCATCCGCGGCGGCGGGTAGTGTTGTCACCCGATTTTTTTATGCCGTTAGAGGCAATAAAATCTACCAGGATAGAAGCCGCCATAATGGGAAAATAACGAACCTCTCCCCACGAATAGAAGATGAGGCTGGCTACCAGCAGCACAAAATTTTTATATCGACGTGGTGTAAGATAATAGACCAGCATGGTCATGGGCAAAAAACGAGCCAAAAACAACAGGCTGCTGAATACCATAATGGGCTCCTCCGTATGTGTTTCCTTTTTTTGCTGCATAAGCAGCAAAATTTCTGTTATTTTAGAATATTTAAATGTATCGTCCTATATTGTAGCAGGTTTGGGAGAATTCTCCAAGTGATTTGCCGCAAAAAAGAGCCGCTGCTCTTCAGCAGCAGCCCTTTGGCTTTTTAAGTTTTTACTTATTAAAGTTTTCCATAATTTTTTCTTCAATTTCGGCAATTTCGGTGGCGGGGTCCTTATCCATGCGTCCTGCAATGACAAGGAATGCATAGTCGCCAACGGTAAACACTTTACCTGCGCCGGATTTTTCTTTTTCACTTGGGAGATACTGCTCAAAAGACTTTCTGACAAATTCCAGGCGGCTTTCAAGACCGGCCTTGACAGTATCCAGCTTGCCTTCCTTGGCCTTAACACCAATCAGGTTGTCTGCACTGGTCATAACCATGCTCATATATCCGGCATACTCTTCTACGTCGGCAGGGTCAATATTCATCATGTCCTTCATAATCTGGTCATCCAGGGCAGCAGGCATGGTAATTTCATACTCCTGGCTCAGGCTGTCAATCATAGAGGAGAGGGTGACACCCTCCTTCAGGGTAGGAACAGCAGGAGCCTGGCTGCTGGAGGAAGAACTTCCGCTTCCGCCGCCGCAAGCCACCGCGGTCATTGCCATCATTGTACAAAGTACCAAAGCTACAATTCGTTTCATCATAGTTACAAAACCTTTCTTTTTTAGGGCATTACCAGGCAATTCTAAGTATTTTTTGATGCTTTCATAAAAGAATACGGAAAGCGATTACGGTGAATTGCAAGGAGTTGCCAGAGATGTCCCAAACAAGGGTTGCACAGGATATGTGTCGCTTTTTTTCTTTTTTATTGCATCAGGCTTTAGTATTTTCTTTTTTTTACAATTTATTCATTTTAAACATGTAGGACTTCCTGTTTTTGGCAGGTTGCAACAATAAAATCAAATAAATCCTTGGGAGTAGCTGCTTTTGCCACAAAAGGTATTCCACAAAGACTTTCCGGGTCGGCAAAGCCAAAGCCATAGGTAAGGGGCACAAAATCTACCCCCGCTTCCATGGCTCCAATGCCGTCATAGCGGCTGTCACCAATAAATACCGCTTTGCTTTTATCGGTGCAGTTCAGCGCTTTCAGGCATTCTGTAATACTTCGGGCTTTGCTGATTTCCTCCCCCTCACGCTGTCCCGCCACAAAGTCGAAATAGCCTGACAAGCCAAAAGCATCTAAGTTTAGCCTTGCCATCTTTTCATATTTCAGTGTGGCTATGGCAGTTTTGGCTCCGTTTTTCCGTGCAAACTCCAGCCCTTCTGTCATAAAGTCGTATATTTTGGCATTGGTAACACCGGTTTTAAGGTAAATGCCACGGTAAGTATCTACCATGAGCTTGCTTTGCTCCTGGTTGGCACCGTAATAGGTTGCAAAGGACTCTATCAGCGGTGGCCCAACAAATTTAAGCAGGGTTTCAAAGGGCAGTGGAGCGATACCCAGGGCCTCTTCTGTTTGACGTAAGGTGGCAAGGATACCGGGAGAGGTATCCAGCACCGTGCCATCTAAATCGTAGATAAAATAGCCATAGCCCATTGGTAAATCCTCCTGCTTGTGACAGTCTTGCTTTTATAACATATCAGCCCATATTTTACTCCAACATAAGCACCTTGTAAACCTCCGGCCTTGTTTCCTCCTTACACCCATGATAAAATACTATTGTGTGTACTCGTTAATTTTGATATTTTTCGGTGGCTTTTTTATTGGTTTTGGGAACGCTAATATCAGCATCAGCACCGAAGAAAGACAATGTAACAATCAAAAAGTACCAACAGTGTGTGCTATGCCATAAAGATAGATTACTCCTTACGCTTTTTTAAAAAACACCTGGTCTGAAAGGATTTTTTATATGAACAAACCCACCGCCAATGTGTTGACACTTGGCAAAACCCCAACCTCTACCGTATTAAAGCTTTCGTGGCCTTCAATTTTGGAGCAAATTGCTTTTACTATTTTTCAGTTTGCTGATACTGCCATGGTGGCGGCACTGGGTGCCAGTGCCACCGCTGCCGTTGGTGTTGTAACCCCTGTGCTATGGCTGACAAACGGCCTGATTGCTGCCCTTGCCATGGGGCTTTCGGTCCAGGTGGCACAGGCCATTGGTGCCGAAGATTATGAAGCCGCACGCCGGGTGATTCGCCAATCCTTTAGCTGCGCCGTTGTGGGGGGAGGCGTGTTAACCATTATTACCGTTCTGCTCGCGCCCGCTTTGCCGGGCATGCTGGGGGCAGACCCTGACATTGTACCTATGGCATCGGTATACTTGCGTATTGTGGGCTACTCTTTGGTGGCGGATGGTGTTTTGATGGTGTTTTCGGCAATTTTGCGGTGTATGGGCAACACAAGGGCTCCTATGATTGCCAATGCCTCCACCATTGTTTTAAACATCATTTTAAACTACTTTCTGATTTATCCCACGCGCCCTGTTACCATTGGCACAAACACCATTACCATGCCCGGCCTGGGCATGGGGGTAGCGGGTGCAGCCTGGGGCACTGCAATTTCTATTGTTGTAGCAGCAATGATGGTGCTTTATTCCATGCGGGGAAGCCGCTTTGGGCTTTCTCTGGAATGGGATCATTTAAAGGGGTATGACAAAAAAATCTTACAGCGCACCGCTCATTTGGGAGTGCCTGTTGCTTTGGAGCGTGCCACCCTTGCCCTGGGACAGGTAGCTTTTATCCGCATTGTTGCCACCATGGGTACCAACGCTTTGGCGGCGCATCATCTGGCTGTTCAGGCCGAAAGTCTTTCTTACCTGCCTGCCTTTGGTTTTTCGGTGGCAGCAACCACTCTTGTGGGACAGGCTGTGGGAGCGGGGCTAAAAGAAGATGCCCGGCGCTTTGGTAACATCGCCGCAAGAATGGGACTTATTTGCATGATACTCACGGGGACAACCCTGTTTTTTGGCTCGCGCTACTTAATTCTGTTTTTTACCCCCGACCAGGAGGTAGTTGCATTGGGCAGCATGCTGCTGAAAATTGTGGCCTTTGCGCAGCCTATGCAGGCCTTTTTCATCATTTATTCCGGTGCACTCCGCGGAGCGGGCGATTCCCGCTGGCCCTTTTACATTAACCTGGTTGGTGTGTGGGGTATTCGCATTGCCTCTGCCTGTTTCTTTACCTTTGTTTTGAAGTTGGGGCTTGGCTGGGTATGGGTGGCTATGCTGATGGACCTTTGCTTCTGCGGATTTGTATGCTACAGGCGTTTTTCAAGAGGAAAGTGGTACCCTGCTTCACAGTCGTAAAACTGCTTGTTCCAATCACTGTACAGTAAATTAAAAAAATGGAAGAATAAACAGATACTAGGTGTTTTATTCCATGGTGGCATGGGTGTGCTTTCTGCGCCTTATGCAATACAAAAATGACCCGTCCTAGGACGGGTCATTTTTGTATAATTGGTAACTAATAAAGTTTTATAGTATGTTAGTCTTCTGCCGCCACAACATCAGCGTCGGGTGCATTTTTGCGGACGCTTTCAATACCATTGTTGGCACCACTTTTGGAGGTATACCCTTCGGACACAGCAATAATCTCACCGTTGCGTGCCTTCAGGCGGAAACGAAATTCACCGGCCTTGTCTTTATACAGCTCAAACTTAGGATGGCTCTGCGCCTCAAATCCTTCTGCGGTTTGATCCTCCAAATGAGCAATAGGAGCGTTTTTACGCACGCTTTCAATACCATTTTTGCAGGCAGCCTCAGAACTGTATATCTCGGAAGTAATGATAACCTCCCCGTTTGTGGCTTTTAGGTCAAACTTAACGCCTGTTTTGGTTTCCTTAATCACAAACTTTCCCATAATACGCACCTTCTTCAGTTTTTAATATAGATAGGCAACTACCTTAGCTATAATTATAACAGGAACTCTTATTATTTCAAGCATTTTCGACAAAATTTATTCGGACAAACCTATTAAATTTAACTTTTATACATATGAAAAAACCCTGTAGCCATAACTGGCGGCAGGGCTTTTTATACGGAAGAAACCATGTTCTTTATAAAAGTAAGTTTTTTAAGTTGAGATAAATTATTTTTTACTATAGATTAATTCTGCAAATTGTCCGTATTTTTTAACTTCTTTCAAATAAAATCGCTTTAACCCTTCTGCTTTAACCCTCCTTGGATTCATTTCTATTTGCTTGTATGCTATACCGACAATCTTCATCATCATGGAATTTTCTATCATAAAAAACATCAAGAGTACAAGTTTAAAAGAAGACGTGTACTATTGCTAACAGATTATCTCAGATGGTTAGATATTCTTTAGATACTGGCTCGTAATTGGAGATTATCATAGTTCTGAAAATAAAAGAAAAAGTGACCTAAACCTAATGTTTAAGCCACTTTAGTTTGGTGCGGATAACAGGACTTGAACCTGCACAGTCTTGCAACCACTAGAACCTGAATCTAGCGCGTCTGCCAATTCCGCCATATCCGCATATTTTGTTTTTCTGCTCCGTAACCGAAACAGCTTGTTCATTATATCATCGGGTTGTACTTCTGTCAACACTTTTTAATAAAAAAATCAAAAATTGCAGCATGGGTCCCATTCGTGTGTAAACCTATACAAACTTTTATAAAAACAATGATAAGGCCGTTGAAAATTGCCTACACTCAAACTATAATGTATATGTGGTAATTTGGCATTTTTACAGGGTTTGGCCCCGTACAAATTAATAAGTTGAAATGGAGATAGGCAGCATGGCAACCAAAGCCTCAGTATTTTTTGATAATTTAAAAGGAAAAGAAATTGCCTTAATTGGAATCGGTGTGAGCCATATTGGACTGATTAAAATGCTGGCCGGTAAGGGCTTGGATGTAACCGCCTACGATAGACGTACCCGTGAAGCCTTGGGCCCGGTCTGTGACGAGCTGGAGGCCGCCGGTGCACGCCTGGAGCTTGGCCCCAAGTATTTAAACCGTCTGCGCGGAGATATTATCTTCCGTACTCCGGGGCTAAACTACTTTACTCCCGAGCTGGTGGTGGCTCGTAAAGCGGGCTGCATTGTTACCAGCGAGATGGAAGTGTTTTTTGACCTTTGCCCCTGCACAATTATTGGTGTAACCGGCAGCGACGGCAAAACCACCACCACCACCCTTATTGCCGAGATGCTCCGTGCCGAGGGCAAAAAGGTGCATTTGGGTGGGAACATTGGCCGCGCACTTCTGCCGGAAATTGAATCTGTGGACCCCACCGACTATGCTGTGGTGGAGCTTTCCAGCTTCCAGCTGATTTCTATGCGTCAAAGCCCCGATATTTCGGTGATTACCAATGTAGCTCCCAACCACCTGGATGTGCACAAATCCATGGAAGAGTACATTGAAGCCAAAACCAATATTTTCTTACATCAAAATGGTTTTTCCAAAACTGTTCTTAACGCAGACAACCGCATCACCAATGCCTTCTCCGATAAAGTTCGTGGAAGGCTTGGCCAGTTCTCCCGACTGCGTGCGGTGCAGCAGGGTGCATGGATGGATAAAAACAATGTCATCTGGTACTCCATCAACGACAGCCAAACCCGCCTGATGACTGCGGAGGATATTCTCCTGCCCGGTATGCACAACGTAGAAAACTATTTGGCTGCCATTTCTGCCGTATGGGGCCTGGTATCCAAGGAAACCATGATTAAAGTAGCCCATGAATTTGGCGGCGTGGAGCATCGCATTGAGTTTATTCGTGAGCTGGATGGTGTAAAGTACTACAATGACTCCATTGCCACCAGTCCCACCCGTACCATTGCAGGGCTTCGTTCCTTTGGGCAAAAAATTATTGTGATTGCCGGCGGTTATGACAAGCACATTCCTTATGAGCCTCTGGCACCGGAGGTTTTGCAGCATGTAAAAACACTGGTTCTTACCGGTGACACCGCACCCAAAATTGAGGAAGCTGTAAAAAACTGCCCCGGTTTTAAAGAAAGCGGCCTTACCATCATCCGTGCCGACGACCTTTCCGACGCGCTGAACAAAGCACGCAGCGCTGCCTCTGCCGGTGATGTGGTCTCTCTTTCTCCCGCCAGCGCAAGCTTTGACCATTACCCCAACTTTGAGGCAAGAGGCTGCCACTTTAAAAAGCTGGTAAACGACTTAACATAAATCGACGTACCCAAACACGGCGCGTGCGACCGGCGGGCCCAGGCCCACGGCAGCGCGCCCGTTTTCTGCAAGGCAATGCCGCAGTTTTTAAACCGGTTTGTCCGTATCCTTTAAATTGCCCGGCACTGCCACACTATAGTAAAAAGGAGTTTGTACCATGACAGACTACCAATCCATTCAGGCTATGGCGCAACAGCTCACTCAGGCCATGGGCGTTGCCGGCCGCGAGGACGGTGCCGCACAGGCTGCAATAGAACTGCTGCGGCCTTTGGGCCAGCCCAAACTTTCCCCCCTGGGCAGCGTGCTCTGCACCATCAATGAGGGTCAGCCCAACGCTCCCCACCTCATGCTGGAGGCACACCTTGATCAAATTGGCATGATGGTCACCCGTGTAGAGGAGGACGGCTTTTTGCGCGTGGCCAATGTAGGTGGGCTGGACCGCCGCCTGCTTCCCGCTTCTCCCGTTACTGTCCACACCGCCTCCGGTGATTATGCCGCTGTGGTGGCATCTGTTCCCCCCCACCTGGTAGAAGGTGAAGATAAGCCTTTGAAGATGGAAGACATTCTTGTAGATACCGGCTTTACCACCGACCATGCCAAGGAGCTTTTTACTCCGGGTGATAGTATTAGCTTGGACGGCCCATTAACCGCGCTGGGAGAAAACCTACTACGCAGCCGTGCCATGGACGACCGCATTGGCTGTGTGGCAGTGCTGCTGGCAGCGCAGGAGCTGCACAAGGCTGCCCCCAGAGCAAAAATCACCGTTGCGCTGGCCTCTATGGAGGAGGTTGGCGGCGTTGGTGCCTCCACCGCTTCCTTTGCCTCGGCGCCCGACTGTGCCATTGCCGTAGATGTTTCTTTTGCCAACGGCTTTGGTGTTGCGCCTTGGAAGTGCGGGCAGATGGGTGACGGCCCCATGATTGGTGTTGCCCCTGTGCTCAACAATGCCATGACCGACCGCCTCAAGGAGCTGGCTGTTCGTGACGGTATCCCCTATCAAATTGAAGCCATGGGCGGACGTACCGGCACCGATGCCGACGGCATTGCCGGTGCAGGAGCAGGTGTCGCCACCGCTTTGCTCTCTATCCCCCTGCGTAATATGCACACCGTGGTGGAGACCATCCACATGGATGATGTTGCAAACACTGCCCGCCTCATGGCGGCCTTTGGAAAGGAGCTGTGAGCCATGCAGGAAAAACTCAAACAGCAATTTTATCAAAACTTGGAAGAACTGACCCAGCTGCGGGGTGTTTCCGGTAGGGAGGACGCTGTGCGTGAGGCAATTCTTTCCAAAATAAAAGACTATTGCCACAGCTGGCATATCGATAACACCGGCAACCTCATTGCAGAGGTAAAGGGTAAAAATCCTGCCGCCAAAAAGCTGATGCTTTCCGCCCATATGGATGAGGTTGGCTTTATGGTAACCCATGTGGAAGACAACGGCCTTTTGCGTGTGGCAAACGTGGGCGGCATTATGCCTGCGGTGGCTGCCGCACGTCCGGTACTGGCAGGCGAAAAATCTTTGCCGGGTACCATTGGTGTCAAACCCATCCACCTGCTGGATGAGGGTGAAAAGGACAAATACCCAAAAATTGAAGAGATGCAGCTGGATATCGGCGTAGATACCAAGGAGGAAGCTTCCCGCTTTGTCAGCCCCGGTGACCAGGTAACCTTTGTGGGGGAATACCGGGAGATTGGAGACGGCTGTGTTGTTGCCAAGGCCATTGATGACCGTGCAGGCTGTGCACTGCTCATTGCACTCATCTCTTCAGAACTGCCCTGCGACTGCACCTTTGCCTTTACCTGTCAGGAAGAAACCGGCTGCCTGGGCGGCGGCACCGCGGCCTTTGGGGTTCGCCCCGACATCGGTATTGCCGTAGAGGGCACTACCGCAGGAGATACCCCCGCAGCCCCCGACCATAAGAAGGTTTGCAAACTCCGCCACGGCCCTGTCATCTCTTACAAAGACAGAGGAACCACCTATGACTATCAGCTGTATACCCAGGCAACCAGAATTGCCCGGGAGAAAAACATTGCGTGGCAGAACAAGGAAGGCGTATTTGGCGGTAACGAAAGCCGCAGTGTCCAGTCTGCCGCAGGCGGTGCCAAGGTACTGGCGGTTTCTGTTCCCGTTCGTTACATCCACTCGGCACATTCCATGGCCGCCAAGTGTGATTTTGAAAGCACCTACGACCTGCTGCTGGCTTTGGTGGAAGCCTTTGGCGCATGATACACTGGTTGCAAGACACATCCTGCCTTGACCCTGCCTCGGTAGGGGGCAGCCCTTGTATGAACGTGGTAATCCGCTGCGGACTGCGCACCTTTGCCCCCGGCATTCAGCGGGATTTTTGGGTGCAGACAGACGAAAGCGGAACCCCTTTGGGTTGGATGATGGAAAACGGCGGACGTATCTGGGCAACCCTTGCTTCTTGTGCCCCGCCTCATGCAGCCCGGGAGATGGCAGACTTTTTGTGTGCCAAGGGTTTTGATGTGCTGGAGGCCG
This sequence comes from Bacillota bacterium, assembly GCA_023431215.1. GTDB lineage: Bacteria > Bacillota > Clostridia > Oscillospirales > Ruminococcaceae > Angelakisella. Next base: position 31,662 of record JAEYXR010000048.1, on the reverse strand, counting down.
ACCAGCAGGTGGCACAGGCTACCGGGCTTACGGTTTCTCCCCTGTCAGTGCTGTGCTGCCGTCAGTCTGCCGCCGCTCCAATGCCCAAGGGACTAACCATTGCAGAAACAAGCCTTACACAACTTACCGATATTGTGTGTAAAAGCGGGTTGCTGGAGCTCTCGGACAGAGCTTCTTTTTATGCCAACCGCCACCTGCATTGGCGGCGGGGTACCGACCGCTTTTTTGCAGCAACTTATGAGGGTACGGCAGTTTGCAGCGGGGCACTTAGCTACGGTGGGGGCCTGGAGGAATCAATCACCTGCATCGCCACTTTGCCCCAACATAGGGGAAAGGGCTATGCCACGGCACTGGTGCGCTTTCTTGCTGCACAAAGCCTTGCAGCGGGTCACCAGCCGGTGCTTGCCTGCCGGGAGGAGCTGGTGCCCTTTTACATTCAGGCAGGTTTTTTTCAACAGTACTCCTGTGGTGTTGTTAATAAGTAAACAACAGTTTGGTTCTATCCGTATTGGCTAACTCCCATATTGGCACAGAGAGTAGATGTTAAATTGCATAAAACTAATAGAATGATAAGGAATAGGTACATGACTGAATTTTTTGAAATAGACCCCAAGCTGGATGCCTTGGCACAAAAGGCTGAGGGACTGTGTGGGGAAGCCTTTGCCCGCATTGACCAAATTGCCGGTTATAACACAGCAAAGGTGCTGGCAGCATTCCGCAACAACCGCATTAGTGAAGCACATCTCAAAGGCACCACCGGCTACGGCTATGACGACCGAGGCCGGGACGATTTGGACAAGGTGTATGCTAATATTTTTGGTGCAGAGGATGCCCTTGTGCGTCACACCTTTGTTTCGGGTACACACGCACTGGCAACTGCCTTGTTTGGGGTGTTGCGCCCAGGCGACAAAATGGTCTCGGTAACCGGCAGCCCCTATGACACCATGGAGGAGACCATTGGTATTCGCGGGGAAAACACCGGTTCTCTGCGTGAGTTTGGTGTGGAATACGCACAGGTAGACCTGTTGTCCGACGGTACTCCCGATTTTGACGGTATTGCCAAAGCCGCCTTAGGAGCAAAAATGGTATATATCCAGCGTTCTCGCGGATACAGCCTGCGTCCTTCTCTCACCATAGAGGTTATTGAGAAAATTACCGCCACCGCCAAAAAGGTGAATCCCCAGGTAATTGTCATGGTGGATAACTGCTATGGCGAGCTGGTGGAAAAAAAAGAACCCACCCAGGTGGGTGCAGACCTTGTAGCCGGCTCGCTCATCAAAAACCTGGGTGCCGGTATCGCCCCCACAGGCGGCTACATAGCAGGCCGCAAGGATTTGGTGGAGCTGTGCGGCTACCGCCTGACCTGCCCCGGTATGGGCAAAGAGGTAGGCTGTACTATGGATGTGCTCCGCAGCTTGTATCTGGGTATTTTTCTGGCTCCCCAGGTGGTGGCCAGTGCAGTCAAAACTGCGGTTTTTGCTGCCGCACTTTATAGCCAGCTGGGGTATCAGGTCACCCCACGCTTTGATGAAGCGCGTACCGATATCATCCAGTCGGTGCTTACCGGCGGGCCCGATGAGCTTATTGCCATCTGCCAGGGGATTCAAAAGGGGTCTCCCGTTGATTCCTTTGTTGTTCCGGAGCCTTGGGACATGCCCGGCTACGAAAGCCCTGTCATTATGGCTGCAGGCGCCTTTACCATGGGTGCTTCCATTGAGCTTTCGGCAGATGCACCCCTGCGCCCTCCTTATGCAGTATGGCTTCAAGGCGGCCTTACCTACCCCGCCGGGCGTGCCGGTGTCATCCTTTCTGCACAGGAGCTTTGTAAAAAAGGTTTAATAAAACTGTAAATAAATTTTATTTTGTATTTACCAAGTTACCAAAACCTAAAAAACCGCATTGACACACTTTTGCTTGGATGATATAATAAGCAAGTTACAAAAGCCACCTTTTGGTGGTAGGTATCATTATTGTAGAAAACGGCAAGGTCTTTTCCTGCCGTTTGCTATATGCGGATATGGCGGAATTGGCAGACGCGCTAGACTTAGGATCTAGTGTCCCCGACGTGCAGGTTCAAGTCCTGTTATCCGCACCAAATAAAAAAGCATCGCTTTGGCGGTGCTTTTTTATTTGGACATGCCTGCTGGCGGGTTATCCGCTGCGCTCAACGCGAAGGTGACAATCCTGATGGTTTTCCTTTCACACATCTCTTTCCTTCCGAAAACCAAAAAGTTTGCGGCATCTATTTTGCCACCAACTCACAAATCATAAAGATCCGAACCACTCACGACAGGTTGTACCTGTTGGCAAAGGGTTCGGATTTGTGTTATATTTGGAACGACAGTGAGAGGGCAAGCGCTGCGCTTGCCCTCTCACTTTTGACGGCTTCTAATTAAATTGAAAGAAAGTGAAATGTTGTATTTATATATGAGCAGGCAGAACTATTGTTAAATACCAAAGGCTAAATTAAGCATAAACTGGAAGGAACGTCTTGACACTGACCGTAGTATACTATAAACGGGAGGTGTTTTTATGAACCTTTCAATTATCAATGTTGCGGTAAAGCAGGTTTTGGTACCTGCAGACCTTCAAACACAGTATATAAAGTTCCTAACGGAGCTGAACCGGATGCTGCTTGATCGTTTTTGTGAATTTTACTGCGGTTTGCAGCTTTATCAGGATGCTAGTGCAGCCAACACGTTTTTTGTGCTCACCACCTATCGGGAGGTTCCTTACCTGGAAGATAAGGTTGCTGTACTACGTGCTGTGGTAAATGAGGCCTACCAGGAAGCTTTTCATGGAAGGGTCACCAGTGTGGTTCTCATGGGATACCCCGACGACATGCGGATACTGCCTCCACCCTTTTGTCAGTGTGACTAAACCCCAACCTCACTTTATCATAGAATAAGGCCCATAAACGGGAGAGAAGAATTCATGGATTCTTCTCTCCCGTGCTTTTGTGCCCAAAAAAAGAATTACAAGTCAATAATGGGCTGGTAATGGATAAGCCATTCGTTAATTTGCAGCAAATACGCAAGCATTTGTGGGGCTACCATCAGCTGACCAAACCAGGGCTTTCCGGCTTGTGCCGGTTCCTCCATAAACTGCAGCACCTTTGCCTTATCTATTAACAAATGAAGTGGTGCAGCGGTGTTGGACAGTAAACAAAGCATCTGTTCCTTTAGATGCAATTCGTAGTCCGGGTGATAGGTTTTGGGGTAAGGGCTCTTTTTACGGTACAGAAGCTCTTTGGGCAAAAGATTGGCGCAAGCATCTCGCAGCAATGCTTTTTCCACACCGTTCTGATACTTCATCTCCCAGGGAACATTGAATACATACTCCACAATTCTGTGGTCGGCAAAGGGCACCCGCGCCTCCAGACCGTTTTGCATACTGGCTCGGTCCATTCGGTCCAGCAGGGTTTGCATAAACCATTTGATGTTAAGGTAACCCACCACCCTGCGACGGGCCTCGGCTGCCGATTCTCCCTCCAGTATGGGAACTTTTTTTACCGAGCTTTCATACCGTTCGTGCACAAAGCTTTCCAGCTCCAAACGGCGTATCACGCTATCGTTGAGCAGGCATTGACGCACAGCAAGGTTTTTAGACCAGGGAAAGCCGGTGCCCTCCAGCAGCTCCTGCCGATAAAACCAGGGGTAGCCTCCAAAAATTTCGTCGGCGCACTCTCCTGTCAGGGCAACCTTGTTTTTTTCTTTAACCAGCCGGCAAAAATACAACAAAGAGGCATCTACGTCTGCCATGCCGGGCAAATCCTTGGCTATCATAGCGTCGGGCAACAAGCGGACAAGGGAAGCTTCGTCACAATTTAGGTAAGTATGGTTGGTATCAATGCAGGACAGCATAATATCCACATAGGGGCGGTCCCGCTCCGGCTGAAAGGCGTTGGAGGCAAAGTATTTGTCGTTGCCGGCAAAGTCAAAGGAAAAGGTGTTCAGCTGTGATCCGGATTTTTTCATGAAGTCGGCAGCCACAGCAGTGACAATACTGGAGTCGATGCCTCCGGATAAAAAGCTGCATACAGGAACGTCCGAGATCATTTGGCGGGTAATGGCATCCCTGACCAAAAAAGACACGGTATCCACTGTCTGGGCATAGCTGTCAGTGTGGGGGTGGCTTTCCAAATCCCAGTAGAGGTGATGGTGAATACCCTTTTGGTCAAACACGGCATAACAGCCTGCCTCTATTTCCTGAATATTCTTAAATACCCCGCAGCCCTCGGTGCGTGCCGGGCCGATGCCAAAAATTTCACGAAAGCTGTCTGTGTCCACAAGTGGTTTGATTTGGGAATGGGCAAAAATCGCCTTAATTTCGGAGCCGAACACCAGCAGCCCGTTTTGGACGGTATAAAAAAGCGGTTTTACTCCCATACGGTCGCGGAACAGCAGCAGCTTTTCTTTGGCATCGTCCCAAATAGCAAAAGCAAAAATACCATTTAGCAGCTTGACACAGCTTTCTCCGTATTCCATATAGGCGTACAGAATAACTTCGGTATCGGTAGTGGTGTAAAATTCGTATCCTTTGGACTTTAAGTCCAGGGTAAGCTCTTGGGCATTATAAATTTCACCGTTGTACACAATGGCATATTCCTGCTGCTGTTTTTGGCGGACAATGGGCTGTGCCCCCATGCTCAGGTCGCGGATAGAAAGCCTGGTGTGGCTTAGTCCTGCATGGGGGCGTAGGTATTGGCCTGTTTGGTCATTGCCTCTGTGTGCAATGGCGGTACGCATCTGCACTAAGGTTTGCAGACTGCTTTGTTCAAGGCTCTTGTTAACCAAAAAATCATTTTCAAAATTGCAAAATCCTGCAATACCACACATATTGGTCATCTCCCGGCAAAAAAATAAACGGAGCACAGGCTAGTACCATATACTGCAAAGTTGCAGTGCCGGTACGCCATCAACTCCGTTGTTCATAACAGTATATGCAGGATGGCTCCACAGATTGACCAAATTAAAAAGGATACCTTGGGTTAATACAACGCAAGATGTTAAGCAGGGCTTTTAGATGCCTTAGTTTTTTCATGAAAGGTGCAGCCATTCACTAAGATTGTAAAATATTTATGAATGATTAGCACTCTATATTGACGAGTGCTAAAACTGATGATACAATGAATCATGCAATCAATAAACTAATCTTTTTTAAGCAAAACAAAAGAAGCAATGCTGACTGACCGCTGCCAAAGCAGCGATAAAAACGATAAGGAGGAAAGCAGCATGAATGTTCAAAAATTTACTCAAAAATCTCTGGAGGCTTTGCAGCTGGCCCAGGATGCAGCCCTTCAGCGAGGTAATGTGCAGATAGCTCCGGAGCATCTCTGCTATGCGCTCCTCACTCAGGAGGGTGGGTTGATTCCGCAGCTTCTGACCAAAATGGGCGTAGATGCCGATGGGATGACCTATCAAAACCAGCAGCTTTTGGCACAAATTCCCGGTGTTTCCGGCCCGGGGCGCGAGCAGGGCAAAATTTACATTTCTCCCGAAGTGGATAAAATGCTGTTGGGTGCCGAAAAGCAAGCCGCGCATATGAAGGATGACTTTGTCTCGGTAGAACATGTGATGCTTGCGGTTATTGAAGGCGCCACCGGCAGCCTGAAACGCCTGATGGAGCAATTTGGCGTAGACAAAAACAAGTTTTTAACCGCTCTGGCTGCTGTCAGGGGCAACACCCGTGTCACCACCGACAGTCCCGAGGACACCTACGACGCCCTGAGCAAATACGGTCAGGACTTGGTGGAGCTGGCCCGCAACAACAAGCTGGACCCTGTTATTGGCCGTGACAGTGAAATTAGAAATGTTATTCGCATCCTGAGCCGTAAAACAAAAAACAACCCTGTGCTCATCGGTGAGCCGGGGGTGGGCAAAACCGCCATCGCCGAAGGGTTGGCACTAAGAATTGTCCGGGGCGACGTACCTGCAAACCTGCGTGACCGGAAAATCTTTTCTCTGGATATGGGGGCGCTGATTGCAGGCGCCAAGTTCAGGGGTGAGTTTGAGGAACGCCTTAAGGCGGTGCTGGGAGAAATTAAAAAGAGCGAGGGCCGCATTATCCTATTTATCGATGAGCTACACACCATTGTGGGTGCGGGCAAAACCGAGGGCAGCATGGATGCGGGCAACCTGTTAAAGCCTATGCTGGCCCGTGGCGAGCTGCACTTCATTGGTGCCACTACCCTTAACGAGTACCGCCAGTATATTGAAAAGGATGCCGCTTTGGAGCGCCGCTTCCAGCCTGTGCTGGTGGGAGAGCCTACGGTGGAGGACACCATATCCATTTTGCGCGGCTTAAAAGAGCGCTACGAGGTATACCACGGTGTCAAGATTCAGGACCAGGCGCTCATTGCTGCCGCTACGCTGTCCAACCGATACATCAGCGACCGTTTTCTTCCAGATAAGGCCATAGACCTCATCGACGAGGCCTGTGCCATGGTGCGTACCGAAATGGACAGCATGCCCACCGAGCTGGATGAGGTGAGCCGCAAGATTATGCAGCACGAGATTGAGGAAGCAGCCCTGAAAAAAGAAAGCGATAAGCTTTCTAAGGAGCATCTGGCAGAAATTCAAAAAGAGCTTGCAGACTTGCGTGCCTCTTTTAAAGAAATGAAAGCCCGCTGGGAAAATGAAAAGAGCGCCATTGGCTCGGTACAAAAGCTACGCGAAGAATTGGAGCAGGTAAATGCCGACATTGAAAAGGCGCAGCGGGAGTATGACCTGAACAAGGCTGCCGAGCTGAAATACGGACGGCTGCCGGAGCTGCAAAAACAGCTGGAGGCCGAGGAAAGAAAAGCTGAGGAGGCCCAGCAAAAGGGTGGTGACAGGCTGCTCCGCGACCGTGTTACCGACGAGGAGATTGCAAAGATTATTGCCCGTTGGACCTCTATCCCCGTTGCCCGCTTGATGGAGGGAGAGCGTGACAAGCTGCTGCGTCTGGAGGAAATTTTGCACCAGCGTGTCATTGGTCAGGACGAAGCTGTTAAAAAGGTAAGCGAAGCCATTCTGCGCTCCCGTGCAGGAATACAGGATGCGGGCAGGCCCATTGGCTCCTTCTTGTTCCTTGGCCCCACCGGTGTGGGCAAAACCGAACTTGCCAAGGCGCTGGCACAGGCCTTGTTTGACGATGACAGCAACATTGTCCGCATTGATATGTCCGAGTATATGGAGAAATACTCTGTTAGCCGCCTCATTGGGGCGCCTCCGGGATATGTAGGGTACGAGGAAGGTGGTCAGCTCACCGAGGCTGTACGCCGCAGACCCTACTCTGTGGTACTGTTTGACGAGGTAGAAAAGGCGCATCCCGATGTGTTCAACGTTTTGCTGCAGGTGCTGGATGACGGCCGTATTACCGACAGTCAGGGCCGCACCGTAGACTTTAAAAACACCATCATCATTCTTACCTCCAACCTTGGCTCATCCTATATTTTGGATGGCATAGATGAGAACTGCTCCATCAGCAGTGAGGCACGGAAGCAGGTGGAAGAGCTGCTGAAGATTTCTTTCCGTCCCGAATTCCTCAACCGTCTGGATGAAATTGTGTTCTATAAGCCTTTGAACAAGGTGGAAATTAGCTGTGTGGTAGACCTGCTGATGGAAAATTTGCGCCGCCGTTTGCAGGAAAAACAGCTGGACTTGGTTCTTACCCCTCGTGCCAAGGAATATGTTATCGACGAGGGTTATGACCCCATTTATGGCGCCCGCCCACTAAAGAGGTTTATCCAAAGCCGGATTGAAACCTTGATTGCCAGAATGATGATTGCCGAGGATTTGGCTCCCGATACCCGCCTTACCGTGGATTACCGCGATGGGGACCTGGTGGTATACAAAGACTAATCTTCCAACAAACCAAAAAAGCCCTTCTGTAAGTAAAGTACAGAAGGGCTTTCAGCTTGTTTTGGTTATTAAAAAGAAAAAAGACAATAGAACCGAACTTTTTGCAGTAACCTTAGCGGGGAATGTATTCCTCCAAAATGTCCCAGACAGCTTCTTCGTTATCTATCATGGTGAGGATGTAGTAGCCGCCGCGGCGGGCAATGGTGCCGTTTTCGGCAAGGTCGTGAGAATTATAAACATCGTAGTTTTTAAATAAATTAATACGGGAAAGCTTAATGGTTTGAAGCGCTTCGCGCACCTCGTCCTCGTAACCGGAGCGGGGATAGAGCAAGATGACATCGGCAATGCCGTAACGTCCGTTGGTATAGCGGCCGCCGCAGTAGGTGTAGATAAAGGGGTCAATACCAAATTCTTCTTCCAGCTTTTGCGGGGTGACTTCCTCCACCCCCAGAATAGAGACATCAAAATAGATTTCACTAAGCGCCGTTTCCGGGTCGCCCACGGTACGGACCTCCCCGGCCTTTAGTTCATCGGCAGTGGGCATGGTGTACTTGGGTGCAAAACCCTGAAGCGCAAAAATAATAGTTACAATGATACTGGCAATAATCAGCATAAGCCGCTGCAAGGTTTTGTTTCCCCCTTTTTATAAATTAGCTTATTTATTCTAACCCGATTCATAACAGGTGTCAAGGAATGGACTGATCGTTTCAAGTTTGTTTAAGAAATGTTTACGTTCCCAAAGGCTTTGGTAGGTTCCGCAGCCTTTGCAAAAGCCACAAACTATGCTAAAATAACATTTATATATTCGGTGGTGTGCATAGGCTTTTTTGGTATGGCAATGCAGGCGCCGGGCACAATATTTTGAAGAGCGTGGAGGAATTTGACGTGAACGGATCTGCAGGCAATTTTTCTTGGAGTGAAATGGCTTATTGGGCCTTTATGGCAATTTGTATTGTAACAGCAATTGCTTTGCTGGCCAGGGCCTGGGTGCTGCGCCACCGCAGCGAACGTACCAAGGGCAACATTCAAAAATTGCTGCGCAAAATGGGTGCCTTGCGCCATTGGAAGGTGCTTGGTGACGTTACCGTGTCCGAGGGCGGCCAGACTGCAAAGCTGGATCATGTGGTGGTAGCCCCTTATGGCGTTTTTCTCTTTTGCGATATTTATGCAAAGGGCTGCTATTATGGAAAAATAGAGGATGACATGTGGGTTTGCACCGATGGTGATGAAGAAAACACCAAGCGTGAACCTGCCAAAAACCCCGCCAAAGAATGCCAGGCGGCAGTAGAGATTCTTCGCCGCCTGTTTGCCCGTGAGGGTCTTTATAAAATGCAGGTAGAGTATATTGTACCCACCACAGGCAAGCAAATTACAAGCTATGTTTCCGGTAGTCAGAATATTATTTTGACCCCCAAAGAATTGCAGGACCGCCTGTCAAGCAAAAAGTATGACAAAGATAACGGCGTAGATTTAGAAAAAGTGACAGCCTTATTTACCAAAGCAGAAAAATAGCAATAAGGCTTTAGGAGTACATTCTTTTATGGGGTAAACTGCTAGCTGTCCGTTGTGCAGGAGGGGTTGCAGTAAGAGCTTTTGGCAACTTGCCTTGCATAGTATAATGATAATAATGTGGTGAAGTAATTATTTGCACCGCTCAAAAGCGGCCAAGCAGAATTTTGACATGGAAGTAAAACATGGAACAGGATTGTGAGCGTATTATAACCGATGACCTGGAGCAGCAGGTGCTGCAAACAGCTGCCCGGGCGGCATTGCCCCATGGGGTGACCTGTGTGGGGGCCTGTGCATTGGAGGAGCTAAGTACACGGGTGCCCTGCAGGGCATTATCCCGCCTGCCGGCTGCCGGGGGTGTGGTGGTACTGCTGCTGCCTTATTATACAGGAGAATGGGGAGCACGCAACGTGGCGCGCTACGCCGTATGTGATGATTATCATACGGTGGCATCAGTAATTTTGGCAGATGTTTGCACTGCCTTGGCACAGCAGTGGCCGTGGGCAAAGCTGCTGCCCTTTGTAGACAGCTCCCCAGTTCCCGAGGTGGAAGCTGCCTGCCTGGCGGCCCTTGGCACCATGGGCAAAGGTGGGCTGCTGCTGACCCCTCAGTGGGGCAGCAGGGTGTTTATTTGTGAGGTGGTAACCGACCTGCCTTTTGGTACGGGCAAGCAGTTGCCGGCCTCGCCCTGCGGAGGATGCAGCTTATGCCTGGATGTCTGCCCTACAGGTGCGCTTCAGACAAAATCCATGGATAAAACCCTGTGTCGCTCTTATATTACGCAAAAAAAGGGGGAGCTTACCCCTTGGGAGCAACAAGAAGTACGAAAAGGCGGACTTGCCTGGGGCTGCGATCTTTGTACCGATGCCTGCCCCCACAACAGGAAGCCTGCCATGTCCCCTGTTATGAGGTTGAGGCAAAATCTTTGTCCCACAGTAACAGAGGAGCATTTGCAGGAGCTGCTACAGACAAAAAGCTATGGCTGGCGCGGCAGCGGGGTGCTTACCCGCAACTTGCGCCTGATAACAGAAGATGAGAGGAAGTCTGATTGACTATGGAAATCCTGAGACGGGAGCAGTACCGGGAATACGAGGATTTTGTCTCTGCACACCCCCACGGTGAGTTTACCCAGTCCTGCCACTGGCCGGAGGTCAAAAGCAACTGGCAGTTTGAAGCGGTGGTGTCTCGCAACGAAGCTGGTAAAATTGTGGGTGCCTGCGGCGTATTGATTCAAAAATTGCCCCTGTTTGGCACCTGCTTTATGTACAGCCCCCGGGGGCCTGTCTGTGACCTTAAGGATATTGCCGTATTAAAGGATTTAAAATCCGGCATTGATGAGCTGGCAAAGCTTTACAATGCTCACACATTTAAAATAGACCCCGATGTACCCGCAAACGACACCTTTTTTATCAAGGTGATGGAGGACATGGGGTTTAAGCGTTTTTATGGACCCGATGGCTTTGAGACCATTCAGGCACGCTTCAATTACCGCCTGCCTTTGGCCGGAAAAACCGAGGATGAGGTGTTTATGGGTCTGACCCAAAAAACCCGCTACAATGTTCGTGTTGCTCAAAAAAAGGGGGTGGAGGTTCGTCCGGTGGGCAAGGAATACCTGGATGATTTTATGCGTATTTATCAAACCACCGGTCAGCGGGATGGCTTTTCTACCCGCCCCAAGGTGTATTTTGAGCGCATGCTGGATGCACTTGGCGTCCATGTACGCCTGTATATGGGGTTTTATCAGGGGCAGCCTGTGTGCGGTGCCATTACCACCAACTATGCAGGCAAGGCCTGTTATGTTTACGGGGCGTCCGACAATGCCCACCGCAATGTCATGCCAAACTACCTGATGCAGTGGGAAATGATTCGCTGGGCCATAGAAACAGGCTGTACGGTGTATGATTTTCAAGGTGTGGCAGGAGATTTGGAGAATGAAAAAGGCCATATGTACGGTCTGTACCGTTTTAAAAGAGGCTTTGGCGGCCGGGTAGATGAACTTGCAGGTGAATTTGATTATCACTATCGCCCTCTTCTTACCCGAGTTATTAATTTTGCAATATGCTGTAATGACTTTTTACGCAAAACCAAGCGCAGGTTTTTTAACCGTGGTTGAGGAAGGGAGAAAGGCAGCCTTGAAGACTTTTACTCCCAAAATAGATGTAAGCTACCGTTTGATTACCGCCTTCAGCGGTGCCGCAGCCCTGGTCGGCCTGATACTTTGGGTGGTGTGGGGCGGCTGGCTCATTGGCTCCATGCTTACTTTGGGTGGCGGCATAGCCTTTGCTACCGCCCTGGCACAGGTGTGCCGTACCTGTTATACACTGGACGAAGGTTCGCTGGATGTTCGCAGCGGTATTTCTAAAATCACGGTATTCTATAGTGATATGGTTGAGGTGACCACCCACAAGGATGCCGCGGTACACGGATATGTGCCCATGGCCCTGTCTAAGGATGTTTTATATATTATTTACCGGCAGGATGACGAAAGCTACCGTCTGGAGCTTTCACCTGCTGACCGTCAAGGCTTTTTGGATGCTCTTGCCCAAAAGGCGCCGCACCTTTGTGGATGACCAAACAGGCCGCAGTAGGTAAGAATGGTTGACTATTTGCAATGATAGAAGCAATACCGGCAAAGAAAAACGGGCTTAAAAAGCAGTGCTGTCTGACATAAGGATAAGCAAAGGATTATGAGACAAAATGAGGTGATGAAAGATGGCGGACACACCATTGTTTGATGCCATGGCCCAGCTGCGCGCCAAGGGCTTTGCCCCTTACCACATGCCGGGGCACAAGGGAAATATGCCCCCTCCCCTGAGAGAGGCTGCCCCCTGGGACATCACCGAAATTGACGGAGCCGACTCGTTGTATGAATGCGACGGGCCAATTCGGGAAATAGAGCATCGGCTTTCTCTGGCTTACAACAGCGGCGATAGCTTGCTTTCGGCAGGCGGCAGCACCCTGTGCATCCAGACCATGCTGTACATGGCTTCTCAATATGGCCGTACAATGATAGCTTCCCGTACCATCCACCGTAGCGCGGTAAGTGCCATGGGCCTTTTGGGCATTATCCCTGTGTGGGTGGAATGCCCCGTATCCGACGGAAAGGATGGCGGCATTAAAGGTGTGGCTCTGCCTCCCCGGGCAGAGGACATCGAGAGAGCAATTTCAGAACATCCTGATGCGGTGGCGGTCTATATCACCAGCCCCGATTACTTTGGCCAGATTGCCGATATTGGTGACATTAGCTATCTTTGCCACCAGCACCGAAAAATGCTGTTGGTGGACAACGCCCACGGTGCGCATCTGCACCGCTTTCATATGCCGCTGCATCCCATCAGCCTGGGGGCAGATATTTGTGCCGATTCGCTGCACAAAACGCTGCCGGCCCTTACCGGTGCTGCTGCGCTTCATCTATCCAATGCGGCGCTGTACGAGGATGCAAAATATGCAATGTCTCTGTTTGGCAGTACCAGCCCAAGTTATCTTATCATGCTTTCGGCAGATATGGCCTTGAGTGAAATAGAAAGCATGGATACCCGCTATATTGATTTGGGAACACGCATTGACAGACTGAAGACCGCTGCCGAAAGCCGTGGCTTTGGTGTGGTTCGCAGTTGGATTTGTGACCCTGTGCGTCTGGTAATTGATTTTACCAAAGCGGAATACAGCCGCAACGGATTTACCAAATATATAAAAGCCGAGGGTGTAGAGCCGGAGTATATGGCGGACAATGTATGTGTTTTTATGGTAACACCATATAATACAGAAGAACAGCTGCAGAAACTGGAGCGTGTTATTGGCATGGCTCCCCGTGGAAGGGCCGCTTTCCCTTACCAACTGCCTCCACCGGTCCCTCTGCCCAGAGCTATTCTTACAGTTGCCGAGGCTATGGCAAGACCCAGCCGAAAAATCAGGGTAGAGGATGCTGCAGGCCATGTGTCGGCAAGGCTGGTAAGCCGCTGCCCTCCGGGGATTCCTGTGTTGGTACCGGGAGAAGAGATTACTCCGCCCTTACAGGATTTGCTAAAAATAAGTGGAATCGATGAGGTGTTTGTGGTAAAATAATTACATAGCAGTTATTTTGCTTTTTATATTGCAACCGAAAAACGGCTTTATGGTCGGTTTTATTATTCCTTTGTACGCATATTAAAATAACTGCAATCATTTTTACTTTTAAACCCTTTTTCTTTTGCGTTTTGGCCCTTAGGGGTACAAAGAATAGATAGACAGCCAGTGCCGATAAGAATTCGGCGGAAAGGAGTTACCTATGAAACTGATATTGGCCATTGTATCCAACGACGACAGCTCCGGCGTTTCCAGCGCCCTGACCAAACAGCGTTATTCGGTAACACGTCTTGCCACCACCGGTGGGTTTCTCATGTCCGGCAACACCACGCTTCTGGTGGGTACCGAGGATGAAAAAGTAGATAAAGCCATTGAAATCATCTCGGAAAACAGCCGCAAGCGCACCAAAATGGTGCCTTCTACTGCATCTTTTAGCGCCGGCATGTATGCCGGTATGCCTGTAGAAGTGGCGGTTGGCGGCGCCACCATCTTTGTGATGGATGTGGAGCGGTTTGAAAAAGTTTGATTATGACCCCCTGACGCTTTTGATGCCCCCTGCGCTGGAAGCAATGCTTACCCAGGGGCGCCTGGTGCATAGTTTGAATATTGAGGGTGACCGCGGTACCGGCCGCCGCGAACTGGCAATTGCCGTTGCGGGGGCCATCTTATGCCGCAGCGGCAAGGGTAGAATGTGCGGTGTGTGCGACCAGTGCCAAAAGGTGCTGCTGGGGGCACACAGTGACATTACCCTGTTGGATGGAAGCTCCGACACCTACCGTAAGGATTCTATTCGCCGCCTGCGGGGAGAAGCCTACCAAAAACCCAGTGAGGGCTGTGCCAAGGTCACCATCTTTTTGGATGCCCAGCTTTTAAGTGCAGAGGTACAGAATTTGCTGTTAAAGGTGGTGGAGGAGCCGCCGGAGAACACCTATTTTATTTTTACCTGTGACAACCGTTACCGGCTGCTGTCCACCATATTATCTCGTGTGGTGACAGTGCATACGCTGCCTGTGCCCCGCCAAAAGGCTCTGGCCTTTTTGGAGGAGAGGGCAGGGGACAAGCCCCAGGGGCAGCGGGAGCATGCGTTGGAGCTTGCAGACGGAAGCCCCGGCCTTGCTTTGGAAATATTGACCGACCCAGCTTGCGGCAAGCGCTGGGATGCTGCCCAAAAGGTGGTGGAGGCGCTGGCAAAAAGAAACGCCTGCGGTGTGATGGCTGCAATGGTACCTCTGGAAAAACAGCGGGCAGATTATGCAAAGTTGCTGCAAGCCGTGGGGGCAATGCTCATGAACCGAAAGTATATATCCGTACTGAGGATGCCTCACCACAGGGCTGTGCGGCTGCGGGAGGCTGTGGCCCGCCTGCAGGAGTATTGCGACAGCAATGGTTATCCGGCACTGCTTTCAGCGCTGCTGGCAGAGTATGGAAAGACCATATAAGGCGGTGCCCACTGGTAATCCCTGGCTTAAAGCCAAGAGACTGAAGGCAGGCTACCCATAAAAAGCGATATCTGCAGACATCAAATAATAATGTAAGAGTATGCTATTTTGTAAAGCGGCAGGCTGTTTATGAATTCAGCACCCGCAGTTTTGGAGGAACAATGGCAGAGGTAATCGGAGTAAGATTTAAAGAAGTAGGCAAAATCTACTACTTTGACCCATCGGGTGAGCAAGCCGACCTGGGACAAAAGGTTATTGTAGAAACTGCCCGTGGTGTGGAGTGCGGCACAGTAGCCATTGCCAACCGCCAGGTGCAGGATGGCGAAATTGTAAAGCCCCTGAAAAAGCTGGTTCGGCTGGCCACCCCGGAAGATTTGCACCGTATTGAAGAAAATAAGAAAAAAGAGAAAAAGGCCTTCCGCATCTGCCAAGAAAAAATTGCGGCCAACAAGCTGGATATGAAGCTGGTGGATGTGGAGTATACCTTTGACAATAATAAAATACTGTTTTACTTTACTGCTGACGGGCGTGTAGACTTCCGTGAGCTGGTAAAGGATCTTGCTTCGGTTTTTCGCACTCGCATTGAGCTGCGGCAGATTGGTGTCCGTGACGAGGCCAAGATGCTGGGCGGCTTGGGTGTTTGCGGCAAACCCTTTTGCTGCGCCACTTTTTTAGGCGAGTTTCAGCCGGTTTCTATCAAAATGGCCAAGGAACAGGGATTATCCCTAAATCCTACCAAAATTTCCGGCACCTGCGGCAGGCTGATGTGCTGCCTGAAATATGAGCAGGTTGCATACGAAGACCTGCTGCGCACCACTCCCAAGGTGGGTGCACTGGTAAACACGCCGGACGGCAGGGGTACCGTTGTGGAGGTAAGCCTGCTGACAGGCTATTTAAAAGTGCGTCTGGAAAAGAACCCGGATGCCGCCTTATCGGTATTTGATAAAAAAGAGGTAAAGCTTTTGCGTGACGGCAAAATTAAAATAGATCCAAAAGAGGAAGCACAGCTGAAGGCTTTGGAAGAGTAAATTAAAATAGTTTATTCTGTAAATTTCCTCAAAAACAGTTGCATTTTTGCGATTGTATGATAGAATAACTTTGAAACTAAACAGGAGGTAACGAAAAATGGCATACGTAATTAACGACGAGTGCATCAGCTGCGGCGCTTGCGCCGGTGAGTGCCCTGTCGAGGCTATTTCTGAGGGTGCTTCTCATTTTGA
Organism: Bacillota bacterium; assembly: GCA_023431215.1. Classification (GTDB taxonomy): domain Bacteria; phylum Bacillota; class Clostridia; order Oscillospirales; family Ruminococcaceae; genus Angelakisella. The sequence goes on along the minus strand of JAEYXR010000048.1, from coordinate 15,585 downwards.
GATCAACCCCGATACCTGCATCGACTGCGGTTCTTGCGCTGGTATCTGCCCCACCGGAGCTATCTCCCAGGGCTAATATTCTAAAGAATAAAAAAAGAGTCTGTGCTTTGCACAGACTCTTTTTTTATTTACCTGCAATTCTAACTTACTTGGACAAAAGGTTGTTGCCCGGTTAAAAAATACCCCTGCCAAACTTTTTTACAGAGATTCATTTGCCGCAGCGGTGATTAACAGAAAAAGGCTTGTTGTTAAACTAGTGTTTTCCTTAAGCACTTTCTGCTTGCTACCCTTATTTCTCAATACCCTTCATGCTAAGTCCAATGCGTTTACGCTTTACATCAACTTCCAACACGCGCACCTTTACAATATCACCCACTTTGACTGCCTGGCTGGGGTGCTTGATGAAGTGGTCGGATAGCTGGGAGATATGCACCAGACCGTCTTCGTGGACACCAATGTCAACAAAAGCGCCAAAGTCCAGCACGTTGCGTACAGTACCGGTAAGAATCATATCCGGCTTTAAGTCGCTAAGGTCCATGACATCGGTGCGTAGCATGGGGGCTGGCAGCTCGTCGCGGGGATCACGGCCGGGCTTGAGCAGCTCTTCTACAATATCTTTGATGGTAGGCTCGCCCACGCCTGCCTGTTGGGCTGCCTGAGCATAGCCCATTTCCTTTACCTTTGAGGCAAGGTCACCAAGGGCGGGAGTACCAATGTCTGCCAGGGTATACCCACAAAGCTCCAGCAGCTTTTTAGCAGCATCATAGCTTTCGGGGTGGACTGCGGTGCTGTCCAGCTTGTTTTTGGCGCCGGGGATGCGCAAAAAACCGGCGCATTGCTCGTAAGCCTTTTTACCCAGCTTGGGCACTTTAAGGAGCTGGTTGCGGGAGGTAAAGCCACCGCTTTCTTCCCGGTATGCCACAATATTTTTGGCTACGGCAGCATTTACCCCTGCCACATGGCCCAGCAAAGAGTGGGAAGCGGTGTTAAGGTCTACACCTACCGAGTTAACGCAGCTTTCTACCACGCCGGAGAGTGCTCCGTCCAAACGGTTCTGGGGCATATCGTGCTGGTATTGCCCAATGCCGATGGCCTTGGGGTCAATCTTTACCAGCTCGGCAAGGGGGTCCTGCAAACGGCGTGCAATGGAAACTGCACTGCGCAGCGAAACGTCAAACTGGGGAAATTCCTCACTGGCCAGCTTGCTGGCAGAATAGACAGAAGCGCCTGCTTCACTGACCACCATGTAGGAGAGTCCGCCTCCCAGCTCCCGAATCAGCTCGGCCACAAACATTTCAGACTCCTTGCTGGCGGTGCCGTTGCCAATGGAGATGACCGAAACATCATGCTTGGTAATCAGCTTTTTTAGGGTTGCCTTTGCTTCTTCTATTTTTTTCTGGGGGGGCGTGGGGTAAATGACGGTGGTATCCAGTACCTTGCCGGTACCATCCACTACGGCAATTTTGCAGCCTGTTCGGTAAGCGGGGTCCAGCCCCAGCACCACTCTGTCTTTGACGGGAGGCTGCATCAGCAGATGATGTAAATTGTCTGCGAATACCTTAATGGCCTGCTCGGAGGCAGCTTCAAACAGTGTGGAGAAGGTTTCGCGCTCCAGGGAAGGGAACAGCAGACGCTTGTAGCTGTCCTCTGCAGCGGCTAACACTGCTCGGGAACAGGGATTTTTGGCAGTAACCACCATTTTTTCAATGACAGACAAGGCTCTTGACTCATCCAGCTGCAGGGAAGATTTTAAAATACCCTCTTTTTCGCCACGGTTGATGGCAAGTATGCGATGAGGAGCAATTTTAGAAACCGGCTCCGAAAAATCATAGTACATGGCATAAGTGGTATTTTCCTCACTGTCGCCACTGGCAATAATCAGGCCAATTGAGGAAATCAGCTGCTTTAAAGCACCGCGGATAGCCGCATCATCCGAGATATTTTCGGCAATAATATCCAAAGCGCCGGCAAGAGCATCCTCAGGGGAGGATACACCTTTTTCTTCGTCAACATATTCTTTTGCCATAACAATAGGTTCGGCAAGGGTGCTTTGTGCCCAAATGGCAAGTGCCAAAGGCTCCAGTCCTTTTTCCTTTGCCATGCTGGCACGGGTTTTACGTTTTTGCTTATAGGGCCGGTACAAATCTTCTACCACAGCCAGGGTTTGGGCTTTTGCCAACGCCAGTGAAAGCTCCTCGGTGAGTTTGCCCTGCTCCTCAATGGCAGTGCGAACTTCTTCCTTGCGTTTTTCTAAGTTGCGCAGGTAGCTTAGGCGGTCGTCCAGGTCACGCAGCTGTGCATCGTCCAAAGAACCGGTGGCTTCTTTGCGATAACGGGCGATAAACGGAATGGTGTTTCCGGCGTCGATGAGCTCAACCGCTGCTTCCACCTGTGATTGACGTAGATTTAGCTCCTGAGTAAGTTGTTTGATGATGTCCATGAGCAAGGTTCCTTTCTTTGCCAAACTGGCAGAAATAATAAAACAGCGCAGCTGTTCTGTTGGGTCGGCCATAGTATATGGGCGATGGCTTTTGTGTTGGCGTACCCGGCTGGATACATTAACTTATTATATCAATAGGATACCACAAATAAGGGTTTTGGACAATGATTCATGAAATATACGCAGTGAATATGCAAGTATAAATGAATAAAAATTCATTATAAATATGCATTTTTAGAGATGTTAACTAAAAAGAAATCAGAGGAAACGGCGATTATCTCTGTATTTTTAAATACAAAGGGTTTACAAACCTGTATGAGAAATGTATAATAATACACATAGCAAACAACACAAAAAATAAGAAATGATTGACTTACGAGACAAAGGAGAACATAATGATGAAAAAGTTAATTGCTGTTCTGCTGGCATCTGTCATGGTGCTTTCACTTGTAGCCTGCGGCGGTGGTTCCTCCTCCAGCAGTTCCTCTGCCCCTGCATCTTCCCAGACCCCTGCTTCCTCTGAGACTTCTGACTCCGGCATTAAGACCGTTGAGCCCGGCAAGCTGATTGTAGGTACCTCTGCTGACTTTGCCCCTTACGAGTTCCACATGCTCAAAGACGGCAAGGATATCATCACCGGCTTTGATATGGACCTGGCACAGGCCATTGCTGATGATCTGGGCCTTGAGCTGGTCATCAAGGATATGAACTTTGACTCCATCCTCATTGAGCTGAACAGCGGTACCATTGACCTTGCCATTGCAGGCCTTTCTCCCGACCCTGAGCGTGCAAAGGCTGTAGACTTCTCTGATGCTTACTACACCGGAACCCAGTGTGTGATGGTGCGCAAGGCTGATGCCGACAAGTACAAGGATACTGCTGCCCTTAAGGGTCTGCCTGTTGGCGCCCAGACTGGTTCTATTCAGGAAGGCCTCTGCAAGGAGCTGGCTCCCGATGCAAGCCTGGTTTCTCTCACCACCATCCCCAACATCATCATGGAGCTTAAATCCTCTAAGATTGAGGCTGCCTTTATGGAAACTGCTGTTGCCGACGGTTATGTTGCCGCACACGATGACCTGATGATTGCCTTTGAGGTTCCCTACGAAGCAGAGGGCTCCTGCGCTGCTGTCAAGAAGGGCAACACCGCACTGCTGGATGCTGTGAACGCTACTATTAAAAAAGTGGTAGAGAATGGTGATATGATTAAGTTTGTTCAGGTTGCCAACGAGCTGGCGGTGGATGCTATTTCTTAAGGAAATATTCCAACACAACTGATTCATTTTCTCTCAATATGATAAACAAAACCATCCTCTCCCGACTAGCCATGGCGGGAGGGGATTGGTTCGATTTTTAGCAACAATAAAACTAAGGAGAATCTTATGGAATTGAATTTTGCCGCTATGGCCAAATATTCCGTTTATTTTCAGCAGGGTGTTATCTATACCGTTCTGCTGTCCTTTTTTACGGTAATATTCGGTTTTGTACTGGCGCTGGTGCTGGCAATGATGCGTATTGCCAAGCCGGGTAAAAGCTTGCTCAGTAAAATAGTTGTGCGCACCATGAACTTTATTTCCACTGCTTACATTGAGGTGGTGCGCGGTACCCCCATGCTGGTGCAGCTGTCCTTCATCTTCTATGTCGTCTTTGCATACTTCATTACGGCGCCCAAGTTTACGCTGTTTGGCTTTATAGAAGGCAGCCGTTTTGTGCCCGGCATTGTTGCCCTTTCTCTTAACAGCGCGGCCTATGTTGCCGAAATTATCCGCGGTGGTATTCAAAACATCGACTACGGACAGACCGAGGCTGCACGCTCTTTGGGGATGACCCAGCTGCAAAATATGCGTTATATTGTGTTGCCCCAGGCCGTGAAGAACATTTTGCCCGCCATTGCCAACGAGTTTGTTGTTATCATTAAGGAGTCCTCCATTTGCTCGGTTATTGGTATGCAGGAAATTATGTTTAACGCAAAGCTGGTGCAGGGTGCAACCTTCCGTCCCGCAGAGCCGTTGATTATTGCGGCGGTGCTGTACTTTATGCTGACCTTCCCCACCTCTAAGATTATTCAGCATTTTGAAAGGAGGATGAGCCGTGGCGACGTACGATAACAAGCTGATTCGGGTAAAAAATCTGACCAAAACCTATGGCGGAAAAATTCATGCGTTAGATGATGTAAATATTGAAATTTCCAAAGGTGATGTGCTGGTAGTGGTTGGCCCCTCCGGCTCAGGCAAAAGCACCTTTTTGCGCTCCCTCAATCTGCTGGAAGACCCTACCTCCGGACAAATTATCTTTGAGGGTGTAGACATCACCGGACGTAAGGTGGACATTAACACCCACCGCCAAAAGATGGGTATGGTGTTTCAGCATTTTAACCTGTTTCCCCATCTTACCATTATGGAAAATCTGGTGTTGGCACCCATGAAGGTAAAAAAGATGAGCCGCCAGCAAAGCGAAGAACTGGCCATGACCCTGTTGGAAAAGGTTGGGCTCGCCGACCGGGCAGGAGCTTATCCCATCCAGCTTTCCGGCGGGCAAAAGCAGCGTATTGCCATTGTACGTGCATTGTGCATGCAGCCTGACGTCATGCTCTTTGATGAGCCCACCTCTGCTCTGGACCCGGAAATGGTTGGTGAGGTGCTGGAGGTTATGAAAACGCTTGCCGGAGATGGCATGACCATGGTGGTGGTTACCCACGAAATGGGCTTTGCCCGTGAGGTTGGCACCCGGGTGGTATTTATGGCAGACGGAAAAATTGTGGAGGAAGCACCCCCTCGGTTCTTCTTTACCAACCCCCAAAGCGACCGTCTTAAGGACTTTTTGGCAAAGGTGCTGTAAAGCACAATGTAAAAAACCCCCGCAACAGCAGGAATAAGCCTGCTGTTGCGGGGGTTTTTCTTTACTGTCCATAAACATTTCTTCGGTGGTGCGTTGAATATCCCTTATCTGCCTGTTTAAATCTGTGAGTTTGTTGAAGAATATTAAGTACAAATCCTAATCATTGACCATACTAATCATCCATTCCGCCGCTTCGCATCGGCACAAATTCTAATGAAAGCCACCATCTTATCATGCGAAGAAGAGGAATGATAAGATGATTTTGCGGATTAAGCACGGAAGTGAGCGTAGCGAACGAATCGTCTGCGCATCGCCCCTGCGAGGGAGTAGTGTGAAGTTCTTTCACGCTATTCCCTCTTATTTTTATAATGCCAGAATTTATGCCAAAAGCTGGTGGCAGAAATTCTGGCATATATAATTTTTTTGAGGTGAAGAAGATAATTTATTCCGCAATTCGGGCGCTGAGAGAAGATAAGAGCAGCCGTATCCATATAAAAAAGCCCGGGAATAGCTCCCCGGGCTTTTAAATTTAGCTTGTTTTAGCTTTTATTGTCACGACGGCGGTCGCGGCGGTCGCTGCTTCTACCATAGTCACGGCGGTCACCGCGGCGGAAATCCCGACGGGGACCACCACCCTGGCTCTTGCCACCAAAACGCTTTTTGTCAGAAATCATTTCTGCCAAAGTAGCGTCTACAGGCTTGCCGCAAATCTTCAGTCCGCTTAGCTGTGCCAGCACAGCGTCTGCCATAGCAGCGGGAATACCCACAAAGGTTTGGTCGTCAAAAATTTCAATTTTGCCAACATCCTTGCCGCGGAGGTCGGTACGTTCGGTAAGTGCGCCCACAATATGGTTGGGGGCAACACGGCTGCTGCGGCCAACACCCAACACCAGACGCTGCATACCGCCGCCCACTCTGGCGCCGGAGGGCTCACTGTTGGGGCGAAGATCCTCCACCACCGGCAGAGACTTGCCAAAATGAAGCTGCAGGGCTGCTGCGGCAATTTCCTCGGGCGTGTGTCCTGCCTCTGTCAGCTTTGCTACAATTTCGCTGTAGACAGGCAACAGTTCTTCCCCAAGGATAGTTTCCATTGCAGCTGCCTTTGCTTCGGCATCGGCAGATAGAATCTCCTGAGGAGAGGGAATGGGCAGGGGAGAAATACTGGACTTTGTGGCACGGGCAATGTCCTTCATGACAAATACCTGGCGGCGGCCGCTGCAGATGGTAACAGCACAGCCGGTTTTGCCGGCGCGTCCGGTACGTCCAATACGGTGAACATAATATTCGTGGCTTTGGGGAATGTCGTAGTTAAAAACGTATTCAATGTCGTTAACATCTATTCCACGGGCAGCAACGTCGGTAGCAACCAGTATAGAGGTTTTGCCCCGCTTAAAGCCATCCATGACCTTAGTGCGCTGGGGCTGCTTCATATCGCCGTGGATGCCGTCTGCATCAAAGCCATGACCTACCAGATATTCGGTAATTTCATCCACCATTTGCTTGGTGTTGCAGAAGATCATAGAGCGGAAGGGATGATAGAACCGCAGCATCAAAGCCAGTGCATCCATTTTACGGCCCATAGGCACATCAATATAGCCCTGGGTAATGCTGTCCAGGGTAACCTGGGCACGGTTAATTTCTACCAGCTGAGGGTCTGTCTGGAACTGACGGGTCAGCGACATGATGGCAGGGGGCATGGTAGCAGAAAACAAAACGGTCTGGCGTTCCTCGGGGGCATCGGCCAAAATGGTCTCAATGTCCTCTTTAAAGCCCATGCTCAGCATTTCGTCGGCTTCATCCAACACCACCATTTTCAGGTTGTTCAGCTTAATGGTGCGGCGACGCATATGATCCATAACGCGGCCCGGGGTACCAACCACCAAATTAGCGGTTTTTAAGGACAAAATCTGGCGTTGCATGGGGGCTCCGCCATACACCTCAACGGTGCGAACTCCGCTTTTAAACTTGGTAAGTTTGCGGATTTCGGTGGCAGCCTGCATGGCAAGCTCACGGGTGGGACAAAGCACCAGCACCTGCAGGGTTGAGCGCTCCTCATGGGTATCAATGGTTTCAATTGCGGGAATGGCAAAGGCAAGGGTTTTGCCTGTGCCGGTTTGAGAACGTCCAATGACGTCTACTCCTGTACGAATCAGGGGGATGACCTGGGACTGGATATCGGTGGCGGTTTCAAATCCCATCTCATCGATAGCACGCTTTACCTTGGGGGTAAGCTGTAATTGGTCAAAAGTAAGTTTGCTCATGAATTCCTCTAGTTCTTTCCGGGGTACTGACCCCACGGCAGCCCCGCGCTGACAAAGCGATATCGGGACTGCAAGGCGGCAAGAGCCACAACAAGCGACAAAAGAAAAGACGAGGAAATGCTCCCCGCCGCTGCTCCTAACATAAAGTCATAACGCTCTTGCAAATACTGTTTAAGTATATCAGACAACTGCAGTTCGGTCAAGCAAGCTGCACAAAAATAATTTGTTAATTTTGTGAAAATATGAAAATTGATTGTTGCTTTGTATCAATAATATGCTATGACTAATTGGTACACCGCTAAGGTTTAATAATTATTCAATCAACACTTTTATCAAAAAAACCATGCAAAAAAATGCCATAGGTCATAAAAGTATAATAAAAATTGCATAATTATTGTATTTTGTTACCGTATATGATAAAATTAATTGTTAAAATTATCCATTAAAACATTAAAAAAGTAAAGGAGAATATTCTTTTGGTGCTGCAAATTTTAGAAGAACAACAACCTTTGCTCATAAATAATGTTCAGGTCATCTATGCACTACGAAACACGCTTAGAATGATTGATCCACGATTGGTTACTCACGGGGAGCGGGTTGCCTATATTCTCCTTTGTATGAGCAGGGTGGGGAGGCAGGACCCGGAAATTGACTGGAACACCCAATTGGTACTGGGTATGTTTCATGATGTGGGTGCTTATGAAACAGAAGAATTTGACCGTATGGCAGAGTTTGAAACAGCCGATGTGTGGAGACATGCTGTATTTGGTTATCTTTTTTTAAAATATATGTCGCCATTGGAGCAGATTTCACAGGTGTTGATGTTTCATCATGCCGACTATAGCACATTATTAAACATAGACACACCTTATAGAAAGCAAATATCGCTAATGAGCCTGGCAGACCGAGCCGACATGATGCTGCAAATGGGGAAGTCTGACTGGAAGACGCTGAGAAGCTATACACCCAAAAAGTTTTGCCCGGAATATGTGGAGCTTTTACTGCAGGCAGAAGAACAATATCACATTACTCAAAAGATGAAGAGCGGTGAATATTTAAAAGAGCTGGAGGAGTATATCTGCAATTCAAATGCCTTTGCAGACCAAAAATATTCCTTTTTGCAGATGTTGGTATATGCCAATGATTTCCGCAGCAAATTTACCGTGGCACATACCATCAATACCACCGTCATCAGCATGGATTTGGGCCGCAGGCTAAAGTTGACGGAACAGGAGCTAAGCTGGTTGTATTATGGAGCTTTTCTTCATGACATTGGTAAAATTTCCATTCCCAGCAGCATTTTAGATAACCCCGGCAAGCTCAGCAGCCAAGAGATGGCAATTATGCGTACCCATGTGATAAAAACTCATGAGATTATTTGTGGGGTAGTCGGCCAAGAAATTTGCAACATTGCAGTGAGACATCATGAAAAGCTGGATGGCAGCGGCTATCCATGGGGGTTGAAGGGTAGTCAGCTCACCTTGCCAGAGCGCATTGTGGCAGTGGCAGACATTTTAAGCGCATTGATTAGCCAGCGCAGCTATAAGGATGTTTTCTCCAAACAACATTCTATGAATATAATCTCACGGATGTGTCAAAAGGGTTTGTTATGCCCACAGGTATGTGAACAGGTGCTTTTGAATTTTGATGAAATCATAAAGAACTCTGAACCTAGCCGGCAAAGAATCTATCAGCTATATGACGATATGTGGGTAGAGTATCAAGAAATTATGGAAAGAATTTTGCAGCAAAAAATGCCCGAAGCTGCTATTTTGTAGTTTTTATTCTTCCCTATTCACTGTAATAAATAATTGGTGCTTTCCTAATCAACAAGATGGTGATGGTGGATAGCACTAATTTTTTTGCAGATAATTTATTAAAATGTAGTTGCAAATATTAAAATTAAATGCTATACTATGCATTGTTAAAAAAGTAGCGGCACGAGAACAGGAGGAAACATATGTCTAGACAAACCGAGGTAGATACCTTGGGCCCAACACAGACCAACTTATCGTCCGAAAAATTGTTAAGCTTAATGGAAGTAATGTCTAATCTTAGTGAACCTGCCAGACTGCAGGATCTTTCCAAAGAACTTTGCATGAATTCCAGCACGGTGCTGCGTTTTTTGGCTGCCTTGCAGCGGCGTGGCTATGTGGCACGTGACATTGATACCGGCCGCTACTACCTTACCTTTAAGCTGTGCGGAATGGCGCAAAGCATTAGTTCCAATATGAGTATACGCAATATTTCACTGCCGTTTTTACGTAATGTTTCCCGCATTTTTGGGGAATCGGCCAATCTTTCCATAGAGTATGATATGGCTGTCATGTATGTAGAGGTAGTGAACGGTCCCAGCAAAACCCTGGTATCTATGCAGCGAATTGGCAACATTGCCCCCATGCACTGCACCGGTGTGGGCAAACTGCTGCTGCAAAATTATACCACCTCACAAATGGAGCAGATTATAGCTGTAAAAGGGCTTCCTCAGTTTACCGGTGCAACCATTACCACACCACAGGAACTGATGGCCGCTGTGGAGCAGGCACGCAATTGCGGCTATGCTTTTGATAATGAAGAATGTGAAGTGGGTGCACGCTGCATTGCTGCTCCCGTGCGGGATTATACCGGCAAAGTGGTGGCGGGCATCAGTGTAAGCGGTCCGACCTCCCGTATGACGGACGAGCATATTTTTGCCAACCTGCCCTATTTGTTGGAGGCTGCCGACGAGCTGAGTTATCGCTTGGGGTGGAACAAAGAAGAGATTTGATAAAAAGCCATGAGAAGGCGGTAATCACAAGGCTTGGTGATTGCCGCTTTTGCTTACATAAACAAGGAAGAAGGATGGTGCAGATTGAAGCTGAGAGCCTTTAGAGCAGAGGACTGTGCCGAGATAATACGCCTTTTTCAGCATACGGTACACACCGTTAACAAAGCTGATTATACTCAGCCGCAGCTTGATGCTTGGGCGCCCAGAGATATGGATGAAAAAGCATGGAAGCTATCGTTGCTGGCGCACTACACCATAGTGGCAGAGCTGGATGGAAAAAATTCAGGCTTTGGAGACATAGACAGAGGATATCTGGATAGATTGTATGTCCATAGGGCGTATCAAAGACGGGGCGTGGCAACGGCCATTGCAGCAGAGCTGGAAAACCATGCACGGCAGAAAGGCTGTTTTTTGGTGACCACCCATGCATCTGTCACCGCACTGCCGTTTTTTCAACAGCGGGGGTATCTTGTGTTGAAAGAACAGCAGGTAGAGAGGCACGGGGTGCTGTTGACCAACTATGTCATGGAAAAGCACCTAAAATAGTTAAAATTTTTGTTGCAGGATAAACAGATATAACTGTAAAACTAAGTGCAGGTTGTACAAAGAATTTTATGAAAGCCACCCTTAAAACAAAAAACACAGATGGGAAAAGGATAGTTTTTTCAATTGTTAAAATGTTTGTTGGTGAAATTACAACAGAGCCTGAAAACTTTTTGGTGACAAAGGAGAATCGTTATAAATACTATTGAAATTTAGTTTTAATATTTGTATAGTAATGGTAGCAAGTTAAAACTATATTTTAATATTTAAAATTAAGTAGGAGGAATATTATCATGAAGATGAAAGCTTCTGAAGCCATTGTCAAGATTCTTGAAATGGAAGGCATTACCGATGCTTTCGGTATTCCCGGCGCAGGTATCAACGGCTTGTACAAATACTTGGCCGATTCCAAAATCAAACACTACACCCATCGTCACGAGGAGTGCTGTGTCCACGCTGCAGGCGGTTACTACCGTGCCAGCGGCAGAATGGCTCTGGCTCTCTGCACCTCCGGCCCCGGTGCCACCAACTTTGTTACCGGTATTTACACCAACAACATCGACAGCATCCCCGCTATGGTCATTACCGGCCAGGCAGTTACCGCACAGCTGGGCAAGGATGCCTTCCAGTGTGTTGACATGGCAAAAATTGCTGAGCCTGTTGCTAAAAAGACCTGGTGCATCACCAACCCCGCTGACGTGGTAGAAACCTTCCACGAGGCTTTCCGTGTTGCCCGCGAAGGTAAGCCCGGCCCTGTTGTTATTGATCTGCCCCTGGATGTTCAGAATGCAGACATCGAGTTTGATCCCGATTCCTACAAGCCTTATGCTATTGAAGCTCCCGCACCCAAGGCCGAGGACATTGCAAAGGCTATCGAGATGATCAAAGCTGCCAAGAAACCCCTGTTGCTCATGGGCGGCGGTGTTGTTTTGGCAAATGCTACTGCCGAGTGCGTCAAGCTGGCAGAAAAGCTGAATACTCCCGTTATCACCACCTACATGGCCAAGGGCGGTATCCCTGTAGACCATCCTCTCAATGCAGGTCACTGCGGTATTCAGGTTGGTCAGCCCATCGGCAACAAAGTATTCTTGGAGTCTGACCTGGTACTGGGTATTGGCTGCCGCTTTACCGACCGCCACACCGGTGCTTTGGATGTATATCGCGGCGACCGTAAGTTCATCCACATCAACATTGAAGCAAAAGAAATCGGCAAAATTTTCCCTGCTGACCTGGGTATTGTTGCTGATGCCAAAAAGGCAATCGACGCTCTGCTGGTTGCTGCCGACGGCGCTGCTACCAACTGGGACATCAATGTTCCCCAGCTGCGCAAGGAACTGCACCGCAAGGTAGATTACGATTGCAAGCCCATCAACCCCCACCGCGTGTTTGAAGAGCTGAACAAGTACTTTGGCGAAAACGCCATCTTCACCACCGGCTGCGGCATCACCCAGATCTGGTCCGGCCAGCTGCAGGATGTGGGCACTCCCCGTCACTATCTGCCTTCCGGCGGTGCAGGAACCTTGGGCTATGATATTCCCGCTGCCTTTGGTGCTGCTGTTGCTACCGGTAAGCAAGCTGTTGCCGTTATGGGTGACTTCGGCTTTACCTTCCACGTGCAGGAGCTGGCTGTATGCGCCAAGTTCAACATCCCCGTTATTGTTGTTATCGTCAACAACGCTTACCTGGGCCTCATCCGTCAGAACCAGAATGGCGCTTATGGCTACGAGTATGCTGTTGAGATGGCTGAAAACCAGGGCGTAATGGATTATGTCAAGGTTGCAGAGGGCTTTGCCTGCTACGGCGAGCGCGTCTTTGATGCCAAGGATATTCCCGCAGCTCTGAAGCGTGCTCAGGAGAGCGGCAAACCCGCCATCATCGACATTGTTTGCAACCCCAAGGTTGACTGCTCTATGGGCGGTGCACTGAACAACATCAAAGAGTTTGTTTATTAATTATTGTTGAGTTCAACTTGAACTGCAGCTTCTTAAGCCGCTCTGCCCCATTGGGCGGGGCGGCTTAGATGTATTTTGTGTTTTTATACAACACATACTAAATTCAGTAAAGTTTTTATTGATGCGAAATACAGAAAATTGGTTCATTGCTCAAAAGACCTTTACACTTTAGCTAAAATATGAGATGATAGTACCGTATCCTTGGCGTTTTGCGAGTTTTATTAGAGAAGAGTACACTCTGGTATACTTGGCAAAACTATTTGCGGGGACTTTTGTGCCGCCCGCTAAGGCAAGATGATAAATTACCATGAAAGGGAGAAACTACAATGAGAGACAGCATTCATAAGTATTTCCAAGTTGGTACCATCCAGTGGATGAGTCACCCCAAGCGTGAAGTTTTGCAATCTATTAAAGACATTGTATGTGATGACTTTTTTGATGCCATTGAAGTCTGCAAATTTGCCGACGACGAAACCCGTGCCGCAGCCAAGAAGCTGCTGGCCGACAGCCACATCAAGGTTTGCTACGGTGCACAGCCCCGTCTGCTGGGGCCAAAACTCAACCCCAACGATATTGATGAGGAAGGCCGCAAAAAGGCCGAGGCTACCCTGATTGAAGCCGTGGATGAGGCTGAATACCTGGGCGCCAAGGGCATTGCATTCCTGGCCGGCAAATGGGAAGAGGCTACCAAAGATCAGGCTTACCAGCAGCTGCTGAAAACCACCCGCAATGTTTGTGCTTATGCTGCAACCAAAGGCATGATGGTCGAACTGGAAGTGTTTGATTACGACATGGACAAGGCTGTTCTGATCGGCCCTGCTCCTTATGCTGCAAAGTTTGCTGCCGATATGCGCACCACCTGCAACAACTTTGGTCTGATGGTTGACCTGAGCCACTTCCCCACCACCTATGAGACCTCCAAGTTTGTTATTCAGACCCTGCGCCCCTACATCACTCATCTGCACATCGGCAATGCCGTTGTCAAGGAAGGCTGCGAGGCTTACGGTGATGCTCATCCCCGTTTTGGCTTCCCCAACAGCGCCAACGACACCGCAGAGCTGCTGGATTTCTTCCGCGTACTAAAGGAAGAAGGCTTCTTCCGTGCAAACGATCCTCTGGTAATGTCCTTTGAGGTGAAGCCCTGGGGCGATGAGGATGAGGATGTCATCATGGCCAACACCAAGCGCGTCATCAACCGTGCATGGGCTCTGTTGGAAGACTAATTAAAACCACGTTACTACTCTTAAGAAAGAAGGACTAAAAGACTATGAAAATCGTAGTTTTGGACGGATACACCGAGAACCCCGGCGACCTGACCTGGGACGGCTTTAAAGCTTTTGGTGAAATTACCGTATATGACCGCACCCCCGCTGACAAAATCGTAGAGCGCATTGGCGATGCTGAGATTGTTATTATGAACAAAACCCCCATCTCCAAGGAAACCATTGATGCCTGCCCCAACATGAAATACATCGGCGTTTTGGCTACCGGCTACAACGTTGTGGATTTTAACTATGCCAAAGAAAAGGGTATTCCCGTCTGCAACATTCCCACCTACGGTACCGCTTCTGTTGGTCAGTTTGCCATTGCCCTGCTGCTGGAGATCTGCCATCACATCGGCGCTCACAATGACTCCGTGCACAACGGCGAGTGGGAAAACAATGTTGACTGGTGCTACTGGAACTATCCCCTCATTGAGCTGGATGGTAAAACCATGGGTATCATCGGCTTTGGCCGTATTGGCCAGGCCACCGGTAAAATTGCAAAGGCTCTGGGCATGAATGTTCTGGCTTTTGACTCTTATCCTAACGACAGCGGCAAAGCCATTGCCGAGTATGTTGACCTGGACACCCTGCTGGCCAAGTCTGACGTTATTGCTCTGCACTGCCCCTTGTTCCCCGAGACCGAGGGCATCGTAAACAAGGATTCTATTGCAAAGATGAAGGATGGCGTTATCATCCTCAACAACTCCCGTGGTCCCCTCATTGTTGAGCAGGATCTGGCTGACGCCCTTAACTCCGGCAAGGTTTATGCCGCAGGTTTGGACGTTGTTTCCACCGAGCCCATCAAGGGTGACAACCCCCTGCTCAAAGCCAAAAACTGCATCATCACTCCTCATATTTCCTGGGCAGCCAAGGAGCCCCGTCAGCGCATCATGAACATGGCCGTTGACAATGTAAAGGCATTCCTGGATGGCAACCCCACCAATGTTGTAAACAAATAAGCCTCAGGGCACCAAAAAGCACCCGGCAGCTTGCCGGGTGCTTTTTTTCTTGCAAAAACGGACAAAAACCTTATACTAAAGATAATGTTATATTGCTGCCAGTAATTCTTCATGATAATGCACTGGGCTAATAGTTTAGGGTGAGGAGAGTAAGACAAATGGAAAAACTTACCATAGGTAAAATGGCAAAAGTAAACCATGTCAGCGAACAGACCCTTCGGCTTTATGATAAGATGGGCCTTTTGTGCCCCAGCAGCCGCAATGATGAAAACGGCTACCGCTACTACGATATTCGGCAAAGCGCCCGCCTGGATATGATACAGTATTTAAAATCTATGGGTTTTTCGCTGAAAGAAATTCAACAGCAGCTTTCCAGCGAGAATTTGAAGGAAATTGTCACGCTGCTGGAGCATCGTGACAACCAGATAGGGGAGCAGATTGGTAAGCTGAAAAGCCAGAGAAAGGCGGTGCAGCGTACCATCCGCAGTTTTGAACGCTATCAGAATGCACCCCCTGACGGCTATATTGTGCTGGAATATCTGGAAAAGCGTCAGATGTATTGC
>JAEYXR010000001.1 GCA_023431215.1 Bacillota bacterium | reverse complement strand
AGTGTAGCCAAAACAGACGAACCTACATAGGCATTGGCCGAAACGGTAATTTTCATTCCACCGTCCACTGTGATGCTTCCTGTGGGAGATACAGACTGAAGAATCTGTACATTGCGGGTAATTTTATAAACAATGGTTTTTTCTTTATGTACAAAGGTAAACGTATTGAGTCCAGCTTTTAGTTCTTTAGATAGGGTAAAGAATCCGTTTTCATCCCGTGTAACGCTTTCACCATTTAAGGTTAGCTTATTGTCTGGGTCGGACGCACCCATAAATGTTACAGTTGGTTCATAGGTAGTAAACGTAGTTTTTTCAGGCTTACTCATGGTCAGCTCACGAAGCATATATTCCGGGTTAATTTCACCCTTGTAATACTTCAGCAACTTGGTAGTGGCATCACTGGGGTTGGCAACCAAACGGGACAAGGAGTTAAACACACTACCACAGTAGCCGTCAATACCACGTGCCTCAATAACCTGCAGGGTTATTTGGTCAGGGCTTGTCCAACCTGGGTTTTGTGTGCAAATCTTATCCGCCGCATGTACAACAAATAAGGGCAGTTTATTATCGGCTGCAAGCTTTGCCCACCATTTTACTACGGTAGAAAACGGTATTGTAGAGTCGGCAATAGAACCGTATGCCTTTACCATAACAAAATCCACCAGCTTGTCCTCTACAAAGGAAACTACATCCGCATTTCCGTCACGGAGCATGGAAAATGCAGCAGAGGTAGCAGAACCACGCTCATTTTCTGCCTTATTTGCCCAAACAGGGTCGGTTAATAAACCCAGCTGCATACCGCGGGCCTTTTCATCCAAAATCTCTCCCACCGAGGAAACAATAATGCGGGAAAGTGACTTCATATAGTTTTCGTAGCCGATACCGCCGCCGTATTTTAGATAATTGGTATAGCTGTCACCAGCGGTACGATTATAATAGTCGTCCAAAATCAGTCCATCCGGTTGATAGCGGGCTACAAAATCCGAAACGCCTGTTCTGACAAAGTCAATCACCTTGGCATCTATGTATGGCGCGCTGCTAAGCTTTTCGCCATCAAATACCATCAACGCATCATATACGCAGTAGACATATAAGCCCTTTGCCTTTGCTGCTTTTATTGCATAATCCAAAGGATCAAAGGTTTGGGATAACATGGGCAGCCTTTCAGTAACATAAGCCACCCCTTTTTCTCCTGCCGTATGCAAGATAACTGTGTTCATGGACATTTCGGCAATTTTATTAATTGCGGAGTCTATTTCAGCCTTACCCTTTGCCTCGCTTTGGTCTGATGTTGCCATATAGTCTACACCCGGAACCAAATAAACAGCCTTCATTTCATCAGGCTTATTAAAAACTACAGGGGTAGTATCGGGCGCAGGAGTTTCTCCCTGATTACTACCGGGATCAGTTTCTGCAGATTCTCCGCTTGGCTCCTGGGGCAGCACAACATGATCCGACTCCGGGTCAGATTGTGACATGCTGGAACTGACATTGCCGTCGGCAAATAACGGGTTGTCTCCAAAGCTGACTGCAACAGCAGCAGTGGCCACAATAATAAGGCTAAAGGCTATGCCCAGCACCGTTATAATATTTTTGTTGCTGCTTAATAAGCTTTGCACGATAGTAGTACCTCCAAGTATACTGCTGGGTTAAAAATTAAAGTGATATGTGGACGGCCTGCCAAGGCAAAGCGGTTGCTGCCGTTTTTTATTAAAACTATGGCAAAAGTTTTAATAATTGCGCATCTGCCTGTGGCAGGCGCATTCATTTAATAAGGCCGGTAATTTAGCTATTTTAATATTGCCGCAAGATTTTTCATCTCTGTTTTTGCTTGGGTACGAGCCGAACCGGTATAAAAACCATCAATACTAAAGCAGGAATCATAACGATACAAAATAAACCCACCGTACTCTGTAAGCTTTCTGGCTGACTTTACCTGTCTGGCAATAATGTCTGTGGTATCTACCCATTCGTTGATGCCGTTTCCTGCCCAGCTGTCCTGTTTACCAAATTTGTAGGTGGCCAAACCAATATATAGCTGCACACCCGTTCCCTTTACCATTTTATTAAATGATTCAATGGTGCTTTGATAGGGGCAGCCACTATTATTAAATCCAAAATACATCTGGGGACAAATGTAATCTACATACCCCTTTTGGGCAATCTCTGCAATATCTACATATTGAGCGTTGAGGTTATTATTGTTATTGCCCTGAGGGCTGATGCCAAAGGTAACGCTCTTATCAACTCCTTTGATGGCATTATAGACCTTACCCATCAATGTGGTCACATTGCTGCGTCTCCATTGCGCCAGTGACTTTCCTGTGCCGCTGGCTTGATAGGTCCCTTTGTCAAAAGAAGCATCGGTGGTGGGATAAAAGTAGTCATCAAAGTGAATACCGTCTATGTCATAGTTTTTTACCAACTCTATAATGCCGTTCACAATATGATTCTGTGCTTCTGTGTTGCCGGGATTATAGCTGATTAGAGCACCGCTTTTTACAACCGCATCACTACCGGAATCTAAAAAGTCCTGTGCAGGGTTGTCATTGCCCAAAGGCTTTGTGGAGGCTGTGCTTCGAACACGATAGGGGTTAACCCAGGCTTCCAAACGCAGACCTTTGGCATGTGCCTCCTCGATGGCAATCGCCAGCGCATCAAAGGGAGCACTGTTCCGCTTGCCCTCTGTGCCATTAAACAGGTAGGATTGAGGAAAATAAGCCGAGGGATAAATAGCATCTCCAAAGGGACGCACCTGTAGAATAATGGTGTTAAGGCCCATTTCTGCCGCATTGGCACAGGCTTTGCGGATGTTGGACCGGTACTGACTGCTGCTTTGGTCGGTCAGCATTGTTCCCAGTTCCAGATAAGAAATCCACACTGCACGAATTTCATCCCCAACTATTACAGGGGTATCATTCTTGCTTTCGTTATCCTCCACTTCATAATCCGGCTGAGAGGAACTGCTGCTTTGTGAGCTTTGTGAGCTTTGTGAGCTGGCCGTGGAGCTGGAGGCAGACTGAGATGCGCTTGATGATGACGCATTGCCACTTTGACTCTGGCTTTGTGAAGCGCTCTGTGAACTGCCGGAAGAAGTGCTTGATGAAGATTCACTCTGGCTGGAAGAGGAGCTGCTGGTAACAAAGCTTTGAGAGGAAGTTACGGCCGGCGGGTTTTCCGGCTGCCCAATTTCCGACTGGGAGGACGAGCTGGTAAAAGCAAGGCTTTCTTCCCCTTTGATAATGTCCGGCGTGGGTGTTGTGTTGCGGGCCGCACACCCAATCAGACTGAAAACCAATGAAATTGCAATTATAATCGACAGGGTTCTTTGAATCATCATCTATGTACTCCGTTCTTCCAATCACTGTCAAAACTCAATTTAAGTTCCCTAATTAAAATTTGGTAACAAAATTGACATTCCGACACATTACTACCAATTATTGTAGCTTTTTGTATTATTTCGGTCAATACAAACCATAAAAATACCAGTAATATTCTAGAGAATTTAGCGATAACAGGAAAATATTTTTGACATTTTGTCGATTCATATAATGAACGACCCAGGTATAGGTTTTATTGAAGCTTTATGGTACAATATTCACAGGAAAATAAAACCTTTCTATCTCATTATGTATATGTCAGAAAAAGGACGTGTTTGCTATGTTTTTTATTGGAATTATGGGGATAGGCAGTAAAGCAGAAGCCACTGCCCAAAATCCGCAGGTAATCTGCCCCGTGTGTGGTAAAGAAAGCAAATTTCATCTCAGCCACACCTATGATTACTTTCATTTTTTCTTTATTCCACTTATAAAATACAAACATCGAGCAATTGCAACCTGCGGTAACTGCGCCAGCGCCTTTGAAGCACCCTATGAAGCCGTACCTACAGCCAAAGGGGTTCGCCTAGACAGTTCACAGTTGCAGTTGCTTCGCAGGGGACAGCCCGGGCAGTGCCCACACTGCGGAAAAGCAAACCCCTCCGGCAGTATTTTTTGTAACAATTGCGGCAACCGTCTGAATGCTTAAAACAGCACATCAAAGCGCCTGTACCGTGTTTAATGAACGATACAGGCGCTTTTCATCAGTTTTAAACACCAGATGGGCTTACTTATTGTTTGCTTGAACAGAACCATCTTTTTTCTCGGCATGCAAGGTGGTTGGCGGCACAAAAAAGCTGCGTTCTTCCTGGCGCAAACCCAACTCTTCACCACTGGGCTGTTCCTTCATCATTACAGTTGCCGCAAGTTCTGCAGCTTTAACACCAAGCTGGGTACCGTCGTAGCCAACCGCCACCGATACATACCCCTGTTCTACCAGCTTACGGGCATCGTTATCTACAGAAAGGACGGCAATACGTAGCTTGGGCCATTTTTTAAACTCTGTTGGGTCGTTAAGGTAATTGACCAATCGCTTGGCATTGCTGCTTTCAACGCATATAAACAGTTCACTGTCATCAATTATCATTTTGTCAATTGCATTTTCCAAATCTGAAGTAATATCATCTGTTAAAAAATCATATACCACTTCATTGGATAGTCCAATTTTGTTCAAGTGCTCTTCAAATGCAGCCTGATAACCGGTTTCCAAAAAACCGGCCTTTGAAATAACAGAGTACTCCAAAATATCGTCATCGTCATAATCCAAATCCTCACGTTCTGTCATCCACATCATGACCGATGCTTCTGCCAGCGTGTTGGCTATATTATCCAATTCGTAGCCAATATAATACAGATTATCCATTTGGTTTAGCTGCTCTGCAGTAGGTTGTTTACCCATAAATACCAAGGTTAAATTGTTTTTTTGTGCTGCAGAAATAAAGTAATCTATTGGGGATTCTTCAAACAGCTCAATAAAAATCAGCCGATACCCCTTACTTACCATTTTGTCAAAAATGTCCTGCTGTATTTCTTGGTTTCCGCCCACTTCATTTACATGGACATTATAACTGCTGCCAAGGTGCTCAATAATTGCATTTTTACAATATACCGTCTCTAAGCTGCTCATAGAATCAAAGATAATTCCTGCCTGAATAGGGGCAGCTACACTTCTGGTTTCAGTCGGGGCTATGGCCTCTGCCGCCATGGTTAGCTGTGTAGGGAAAAAATCAGGTACTATATCGTCAGGACTAACAAAAAAATTGATATAAGAAAAGATTAGCAATGCTGCTATCATATAAATCAGAAGGTGTTTCATTCCCGTCTCCTTTGACTGCCGCAAACAACTGGTTCACGTAAAGATTTGTTGTATTTTAACATAAATACTGGTACATTTCAAGGAGTAAAATGTAAACAATACAAAACCGGGCCAAATTGGAGTAAAAGCAATACAGCTTTTTCCAACAAAGACCCGGTTTTATTCACTTCATTTAGCTTTCGCCCATTGCTTGCCGTGACTGCTCAATCATCATATCCTTAATCTTCATCAGTCTGGCTAGGTTGCCACGTTCATTCTCATCCAACTTCATGCTGATGCTTTTTATGGTTTCCTGCAAGGACGGAATCTGCACATACTCAAGGGCGTTAACACGACGGCGGGTTTTTTCAATTTCTTCTGCCAGCAGCTGCGCACTTTTTTCCATCTGTGCAAGTTGCAGCATCAGGGGTAACACCTCTTGCAAGGCAGCTACCGAATCATCCAGCTCGCCGGAGGTAGACACCAAACCATAGGAATAGATGTCCCCTTCTCCCGATGAAGTTTGGTCAAAGCGGAAAACCGGAACTGTAACGCTCATGACATTGACGGTTTCCATATCCAACTGTACCTGCGTTTTGGGCAGCATCAATGCTTCCTCTAGCATATTGGGGCTCATTACGGCGCTGGCTACCACAAAGCCTTCGTACACGCCCATAATTTTTTGCTCCACCTGCTCACGCAGCTCCTTGTTTTGGCGCACCAGCTCCAAAAACTTTTTCATCAGGTCGTCACGCTTATCCTTAAGCAGTTTGTGGCCGCGTATGGAGGTCTTAAGACGGTTTTTCAGCCTTCCCAGCTCCATACGGGTAGGGTTTACCTGCAATACTGCCATGTGCTATGCCCCCTCCTTATTCTGCCTGTTTCTTAGGGAGATACTTCTCAATAAGCTCAGGCTTAATACGCTTCAGCTCGGTCTGGGGCAATATGGACAGTAGCTTCCAGCCAATGTTCAAGGTAGTTTCAATGTCACGATTGGTTTCGTAACCTTGAGAAACATACTCTTTTTCAAAGGCATCGGCAAACTTGGCATACAGTTTATCGGTATCGGAAAGTGCCGCTTCACCCAGAATGGTCATCAGCTCCTTAGCGTCCTTACCGCGTGCATATGCCGCAAACAGCTGGTTCATGGTGTTGGCGTGGTCTTCGCGGGTCTTGCCCACACCAATACCCTTATCCTTCAAACGGGACAGTGACGGCAAAACGTCAATGGGAGGAGCAATATTTTTGCGGTACAGCTCACGGGACAGAATAATCTGACCCTCGGTAATGTAGCCGGTGAGGTCTGGGATGGGGTGAGTTTTGTCATCTTCGGGCATGGACAGAATGGGTATCATGGTGATAGAACCATCACTGTCGTCACGGCGGCCGGCACGCTCATACAAGGATGCAAGGTCGGTATACAGGTAACCGGGGTATCCACGGCGGCCGGGAACCTCCTTACGTGCGGCAGAAACCTCACGCAAAGCCTCGGCGTAGTTGGTAATGTCGGTCATGATAACCAGAACATGCATATCTTTTTCAAATGCCAGATATTCGGCAGCAGTCAGCGCCATACGAGGGGTAGAAATACGCTCAATGGCGGGGTCGTTTGCCAGATTGATGAACAGAACTGCACGGTCGATGGCACCGGTACGCTTAAAGTCGTTGATGAAGAACTCAGATTCTTCAAAGGTGATACCAATAGCGCAGAATACAACGGCAAATTTGGAGTCGGTACCCAATACCTTTGCCTGACGGGCAATCTGTGCTGCCAGCTTTGCATGGGGCAAACCGGAACCGGAGAAGATAGGCAGCTTTTGGCCACGTACCAGTGTGTTCAGGCCGTCGATGGCAGAAACACCGGTCTGGATAAACTCCTCGGGGTAGGTTCTGGCTGCAGGGTTCATGGGTAGGCCGTTGATGTCCAGTCTGTCATCGGGAATGAGCTCGGGGCCGCCGTCAATGGGCTTGCCCATGCCGGAGAAAACACGGCCAAGCATATCCTCAGAAACTGCCAGCTCCAAGCTGCGCCCAAAGAAGCGAACCTTGCTGTGCTCCAGATTAATGCCTGCGGAGCTTTCAAACAGCTGTACCAGTACGTTGGAGCCGTTAACCTCCAGAACCTTGCAGCGGCGGCGTTCACCACTGGGCAGCTCAATCTCTCCCAGTTCGTTATAAGCAACGTTTTCTACGTCTTTAACAAGCATCAGAGGGCCTGCAACCTCTTGTATGGTGCGGTATTCCTTTAACATTCTGCAGACACCTCCCCAGTGGTAATAAGATCTTTCATTGCAGACTCAAGCTCGGCAACCGTAGCAGCAAGGTAAGCAACAAATTCTTTTTCTTCTACATACTTGGCTCTGGCAATCTTTTCGCGCACAGCCAAGCCAAAAATAGAGGAAATATCGGCTCCGGCAGCCAATGCAGCCTTTGCCTCATGGTAAAATTTAAGCACCAGTGTCAGCATACCATACTGCTTGGGCAGAGAGGTATAGGTATCAACACCGTCAAAGGCATTCTGCTGCAGGTAGTCCTCGCGGATGCTGCGGGCAGCTTCCAGAGTTAAGCGGTCGGGTGCGGACAAAGAGTCGTAGCCAACCAGCTTTACAATTTCTTCAAGCTCAGACTCAATTTGCAGGATGTGCATGGTTTCCTCCAGCTCCTTGGTCCAGTCGTCAGAAATATGCTCATTGAGCCACTCACCCATGGTGTCGTTATACAAAGAATAGGAGGTCAGCCAGTTGATGGCCGGGAAGTGGCGCTTATAAGCAAGGCTGGAGTCAAGACCCCAGAAAACCTTAACAATACGCAGGGTTGCCTGTACAACAGGGTCGGAGTTGTCACCGCCGGCAGGAGAAACGGCGCCAATGGCGGTAAGAGAACCTTCACGGTTGTCACTTCCCAGACAGATAACACGGCCGGCACGCTCATAGAACTGAGCCAGACGGGAGGTCAGATAGGCAGGGTAACCTTCTTCACCGGGCATTTCCTCCAGACGGCCGGACATCTCACGAAGAGCCTCAGCCCAGCGGGAGGTGGAGTCAGCCATGATGGCCACGGAGTAACCCATGTCACGGAAGTATTCCGCAATAGTAATACCGGTATAGATGGAGGCCTCACGGGCGGCAACGGGCATATCCGAAGTATTTGCAATGAGCACGGTGCGCTTCATGATGGATTCACCGGTTTTGGGGTCTCTAAGCTCGGGGAATTCGCGGAGAACGTCGGTCATTTCATTTCCGCGCTCGCCGCAGCCAATGTAAACAACAATATCAACATCGCTCCACTTTGCCAGCTGGTGCTGCACAACAGTCTTACCGCTTCCAAAAGGACCGGGAACTGCTGCTGTACCTCCGCGGGCAATGGGGAACAAAGTATCAATGACACGCTGGCCGGTTACCATGGGTTTATCGGGGGATAGCTTGCGCTGTGTGGGGCGCTGCTGACGAACAGGCCATTTGCGAAGCATGGTTACATCAACAATAGTGCCATCGTCTTTTTTTACCTTAGCCACAGGCTCTACAATGGTAAACTCGCCGCTTTCAATGGCAACAAGCTCACCCTGAATGCCCAAAGGCACCATGATTTTGTGGGTAATAACACTGGTTTCTTCAACGGTACCGATGATGTCACCGGCCACTACCCTATCTCCTACCTTGGCGGTAGCGTTAAAAGCCCACTTCTTATCGTGGTCCAGGGATGTTACAGAAATACCTCTGGCAATGGTGCTGCCGGTCAGGCCTTTGATCTTTTCCAGAGGACGCTGAATACCGTCAAAGATCATTTCCAGAATACCGGGAGCCAGCTCCACAGAAAGAGGCGCACCGGTGGATACAACCTCAGCGCCCGGTCCCAGACCGGAGGTCTCCTCGTAGACCTGAATAG
>JAEYXR010000130.1 GCA_023431215.1 Bacillota bacterium | reverse complement strand
TAGCTACTCTTGGAATGGGTGGCTCTATGTCCCACCAGTGGGGATTACGTGGTAAAACATCTGATTCTGCATCAATTTCTGTCCAACCGGGAGAAAAACCCATAAGCCACTCTACCCAATCTGGATTAAGCTGACCCCTATTTCCGTCTCGTAATAATTGACCTAGAACACTATCCCTTTTTATTTGTGATTGTGGTAATGTCGCATTTTTAGCATCCTGTGTTGTTGGCGTAGGATACAAACTGGTATAAGTTCTTAGGCTGCTACCCATGCCGCCGCCACTACTGCCGCAACAATCTCCTGCCACCGGCGTTGGCATCATCTCAACTACCGTTTGCAAATCAGGAGACCCTTGACGGTTCGGACAATTTGACGGGCTTTTATGCGAGTTTGCTTTGGGCGTAGGAAACATTTGAACTGCATCAGATAAGTTAACACTATGCATACTACCAGCTTTTTGTTGTGTAGATTTTAGTCCAGCAGTAAAAGTATCTGCGGCGGTAGGTGTAGGCCACATTCTACCATTTGCTTCATTTTTAGCATCTATGTATGCCATACACATCAATGGGTCAATTTGCTCTCTTAAATTTCCCGGTCTGCTCCTGTTCTTTCTACCTCCGTTGGTGGCTTGACGCTTCATGGCTTCATAACTTCTTGATGGTAAACTATCCATTGTGTTCGGTGTAGCCCACAATTGCGATTCTTTCTCGCCGGTGGTTAGCGCCGACGCCCGCAGCCGGAATAATAAACGGCTGGACGGAATAACCGATACGTTCAAGGTCTTGGAGGATGTTTTCCAGGGTATATCGCTCTCTCTGGTCGTATATTCGTACCTCCGTATTCTCTCCAATGGCAATGTCTGCGCCAACCAGTTCAGCTTCACCAACCGGCTCGACCATAGAGAGGATTCCAGCAACATTTTCACCAATAACCCAAGTTGGCCTGATTTCTGATATAACTCGGCACATTTCCGGCCAGAGATAACGGTCATCATCTCGGCCTTTACGTTTTCCCGCAATGGAAAACGGCTGGCATGGGAATCCTCCTGAAATAATGTCAACTGTTCGCAAGCCTGTCCTATCATAAAAATCACCACCTGTCAGAGTTCGGATATCTCGCCATATAGGTACGTCCGGAAATCTTTTATGTAATATTTCATGCGGGTAGTCTGCCCACTCGCATAGTCCAACGGTTTTAAACCCAGCCCAATGAGCAGCAATGTCCAAGCCGCCTACACCAGAAAAAAGAGAGAGGTGCGTCAGCGTTTTTTCTCCTTGCATCGTGACCTCCCCCTTAATCCCGTATTTTTACGCAGCGCATCATCAATGCATCATTACCAAATGAATCTGCCCGGCGTTCCCAGTGCACCAATATGTATCCCTTTGGGGCCTTTGGATACCTGGTAATTGCTGCTCTGGTTATTTCTTTTGGCTCACTGATTTGCGGCGGCTTAATATTCCTGCTCTGCTGCCAGCGGTGGGAACCCTTTTTATTTTCCTTGGCAAGATACTGAGCGATAAACTGATAGTCTCCAGAGTCATCAAGATTGTCTGTGGCTACTCTGTCATGCCCCTTAATGCGGCGTTCTTTTCCACGGTGCTTCGGATCCGGTTCGTACTGCCAGATTCTACGTGCCACATCACTGCTCATGGCTGACATAATAATGTGATGATGGACTCGTTCCCCGCCTCTGTACTCGGTGACGGCTATGTATTTTAATTCCGAAAGTCCGTTTTTACGCCTCCAGTCCCGAATACGGCGAATATATTTGTCTAACTGCCTTTTGGCTTCTGCTGGTGATGGCTCCTTACCTTTGTATGTTAGGGTTACATATAAATCCCCTGGCACAAAATTAGCATTTACCTTCCATATGAGCATTTGTGCCGATGTCACCCAGTTTCGTATCTGCTGGGGCATTGATGACTTCTTTTGCTTTTTGCCCCTGCTGATGTTTGCTCCTATCTTTTTAAGGGAAGAATACCGATACTTGTAAAGTACGGCTCCCGCCTTTACTGTTTTCTCATAGTATGGCAATGACTTCACCCTTTCTGCTATGAGGGGGGAAGAATCCCCCCATTTCACCCCCCTCTTTTCTTATTATCAGAGAGAGGTTATATGTTGGGAAAATAATCGTTATACAAGGGAGAAAAAAGCCGCAGTGGCTTTGCTCTAAACCCGCATCAATATTGACTTTATAAGGTGCTTAATGGTATAATATAAGCGTGCTTATAAGCCTTTTTATAGGCCAACTTAACGAGATACACGCAGCTTCACTTTGGACGGTGGGGGCTGCGTGTATTTTTTTGTCTCGTTGTTCACTTTAAAAGCCTCTCTTCTGTTGCCATATGGCCGCACTGGCTGCATTTAAGGTCTATGGTTACGGTTATACCTTTGGATCGTGCTGGGAGCTGTGGGAAGAATTTGGGGCACCCACACTTTTTGCATACGGGCTTACCGCCTTCCATCTTCATTCCGATATATAGATTGCCTTGGTACATTATCATGCAGGCCACCGCCTAATTCCCATTTGCAGTTGTTGGTTAAAAAGTATCAGTGATTTCACCCCTCTTATGCCTTTGGTTGGCCAGCCATATAATTCAGCCAAAAACAGATAATACTGCAATACTTCATGCTTCATTGGCCACTCCTTTATTATGCAGCTTGTCCACAATAGCCTGCTGCCGTGCTTCCCAAGTCCAGTCCGGTGGCAGAAACGTATTATCCCGCTTTTTTGTTTTGATGCCGGTAATAATGGTTGTAACCTGCGCTGCCAGCTCCTGTTCAAAGTCATTGCGAACCGCATCCGGCCATGGGCATCCATGGGGTATCTGGTGGCGTTGCTCATACTTTCGGGCAGCGGCGGCAACCTCCGGCAGGCTGATGCTCATGAAGAACGGGTAATCATAGGTTCTCTGGTATTCTGATACTATGTAGCGCTTCATAAAGTCCAGCTCAAAGGCTGTTCGCTGATCCTCGGTAAGCTTGTCCCACTGTGGGATATTGTGCCGGCTACGGAAGTTAATTAATTCCCAACGTACATCGGGATTCTTAGGGTTTAACCAGCGTAAGTTATCTATCATATCGCTGCTCCATCACCTTTTTTAGGCAGTCCCCACAGCTATGTACCGTGTTGCTACCACGGGTAAGGCGGAACAATTCTGCACTGCGCTTGTGGCAGCTAATGCATGTACCGCGGCATGGGAATAGAATAATGACAGGTCGAACCTTTTTGGGCATGGCTATTTACCTTTGTTAGCTTTTACAAACTTGGAAACGCACTCGGCACAAAGCGAAGTGCCGTCTACCTGAATTAGATTTGCTTCATTGCCACAGCAGGTGCAAATTTGCTTGGCAGGTGTAATAATAACGCTTCTATTGC
>JAEYXR010000055.1 GCA_023431215.1 Bacillota bacterium | reverse complement strand
GCGATAAATTGCCCAACTGGTCTCGTGGCGGTAGGTGGTGTAGTCCAGCTGCTTATTCAGCAGTGACAACGCCTTGGTATGCTCAATTGAGTCTACAATCAGCAGAATGGAGGATCGCAAAAAAGGGTCATCCTTCTCTGTCAGCGCTGCCTCCAAGGCCAAAATACCGTCTCGGCGTGCCACAAGCGCCAGCTGCGTCAAGCGGCTGATGGTATCCTGAGGCTTATACTTTTGAGGAAACACTACAAGTTTAAGGTGCCCGGGTACTTTTAACAGATCTGATACGGGAAAGGAGATACCGACGGCAGCAAGCGTTCCTCCTAGTGTAATGCAAAGGCTTTCAAAGCTGATAAATGCTTCTATTGAGCCGTTGCTGTATATGCCAAACAGAATAAGAAGAATGCCGACAACAAAACTAAAAATCGCAGAAAAACCCATGGATGTAACCATTCCTTTCTGGGCGTTGTATCATCTTGGCGCATTTTGTCCTATTTGGCCAAGACGTTGCGGCACAACACCCGCGTTTGGCACAAATCCGGCCCAAACGCATGCTGCCTGATGTTATTTTTAGGGCAATACCGCACGATTTTAAGTGCCGCCAATTTACTGCCTAAGGTGCCGGCTGGGGATTGTGTGGTGTCGCCATAATTCCTGAATTGCATTGCTGCTTGTATGCTATTACCTTTTTAACCACCTCATCCACATCTTCCTTTACCAAATAAATATGGCTGTCAAAGGTGGTTATTTTTGTTTCTGGAATGCTATGGATGGTTTGAATATGCTCACAATTGAGAACAAAACGCCTGTTGTCGGTTTGTGTTAATTCAATCATCGCTTACCCCTTCCTATCGTTTGAGGTTTACCAGCTCCTGCAGCATTTCGTCCGATACAGTGATAATACGGGAGTTTGCCTGAAAACCTCTTTGGGTGGTAATCATATCGGTAAACTCCTTACTTAGGTCAACGTTGGACATTTCCAGCCCGCCGGACTGAATTTTTCCTGTTGTGCCCTCTCCTGCAATATTGTGGGTCACTACGCCGGTGTTCTCGCGGATGGTAAAATAAGAAGAACCATCCTGGGTAAGGCCCTGTGGGTTTGGTACGTTTGCCACAGAAATTTTACCCACACACACCACATTGCCACCGCTGTTAATGCCGCTGAGGGTACCGTCGGCACCAATGCTGATGCCGGAAAGCTCAATAGGATTACCGGTTGCATCCTGAGGAACCTTCAGCGGAACCAGATTTGTTGTATTGTAGGTGGGGTTATCCAAATCGCGCATATCGTTGCCGTCACGCACAGAAGAATAGCCGTAAACAAAATTGCCTCCGGCATCTACCAAATTTCCTGCCGCATCAATGCCGAACATTCCAACACGGGTCATCTTCATCTGCGAGACATCAGTACAGCCGGCGGGGCCTACCATAAAAAAGCCATTGCCGTTAATCATACAGTCAAGGGGGTAGTCGGTGGGAGCAAAACCGGAGTTAGTAAACAGCATATCAATGCTGGAAATTTTGGAGCCATAGCCTACCTGCATGGCATTGCTGCCGCCGTAATTGTCACCGGGGTTGCTGGAGCCCTGCAGAGTTTGATAAAACACATCCTGAAACGCCGCACGAGAGGCTTTAAAGGAATAAGTATTGACGTTGGCGATGTTATTACCGATAACGTCCATCTTAGACTGATGCGATCTTAATCCGGAAACTCCGGAGTACATTGCTCTTACCATATAATGCTCCATTCTGCCGAGCTGTGTCGGCTATGTAGTGACTGCTCTTACCGCTATTTGGGTAAGAACATACTTACTTTTTTAAACCCAGGGGTTGGCCTTTTATCTTTGTATTCAGGTGGTGCTTCCGTCAGGGTCGGGGTCGGAATCAGGGACAGAATCAGGGGTTCCCCCGTTTTCCGTCTTACCAATCTCCATAATCTGGTACAGCGAAAACTTTTTATCTCCTATGGTTACCATGGGGGTACCCTCGTATAAGGACACCTTATCCACCACACCTGTCACTTTTTCTAAAGCGCCGGTGGAAGAAATGCTGACTGCTGTAACCTCTTTGCCCATAAAGCCAAGGGCCATAGAAATACTCTGGTTTTCGGAAATATTTTGTGCCACCTGCAAAGAGGTAAACTGTGCCAGCTGAGAAATAAACTCTGTGTCACTCATGGGGTTCATCATGTCTTGATTTTGCAGCTGGGCACTGATGAGCTTTAAAAACTCATCCACATTCAGCGACTGATTGCTGCCTGTGGAGCCGGAATAAACCGAGCGGGTATCATAATTGGTGCTTACATTCAGCGGCATAGGCTACCTCCTTATACAACAAAAAAGGATTGTTCTATCATCTGGTTAATATAATCCTCAAAATTATCTTCTGCAGTGGCAATCGGCTGACGATATTCCGCCTGCTCGCGGTGATTGCCGCCGCCAAACTGCTGGCCGGTCATGGCGTCATGAGCCTGATAAAATTCTACCGATACCTGAACACCCATTTCCTTGGTGAGAACGGTGCTTAGTTTGGGAAACCCGTTTATCAGTGCTTCCTGAGTAGATTTTTCCTGACAGGTAATCATCAGCTTGACACTTTCCTGCTCCACGGTCATTTTAATCTGCACCTTGCCCAGCTCCTTGGGATAAAGCTGTATTTCAAATTCCTGGCCATCCTTTAGGGGATGAGCGATGATGCTCTCGATGATTTGTGTGGTTGTACGCTGTGCAGAGGAAGCCTCCGGCGCTGTGGGTTGGTAGCTGGCCACCTTAATTGCCCTAAGGTTTTGATTCAGCCATAAAATGGGAGATTCCTCCGCCTCTGCCTTTGCTGGTTCTGCTGTCTTCACCTGGCTTTTTACAGCCTTTAAAAACTCGTTATCTGAATTCTGCCCAGTGGCAGCAGCTTCCCCATGAGGTTCAACGGGTACTGCTGCCCCGGGTGTTGCTGCATCGGCCGGCTGTACCGGCTGCTGTGCTGTCAAAGGAGATGTTGCCGGTGTGTTTTTCACAATCTTTGGGGACAGCACATTCACTTGTGTTGCCGTAAGCGGCTTTTCCAGTCCGTTACTCTTTGACTGTAGCGCCTGCTGACAAGCCAGTCCCGCCTCTGTGGAAGCTGCACCTTGCCAGGCACTAAATTCTGACTGCATAAGCGTTAAAGTATGAGGAGCACCGGTTTCTGCCTCAAAAGGTGACATTACTTGGCTTACAGCAGACGCCTGTTCCGATACTGTCTTGGCATTCACCGGCACCATATCGGGGTTTTCTGCCCCGGGCTGTGGTAGCTCAATGGGCTGCTGTAGCAAGTAGGCACTTAGCACCCCCGATAATACCGCGGCCAATTCTTCATTGCTTTGCTGCTGGCCGGTCTCTTTCAGTGCTGCCAGCACCTCATGAAACCCTGTCTTTTTTACCAAAGCATCTTTGGCTGTGCTGCCTTGCAC
>JAEYXR010000034.1 GCA_023431215.1 Bacillota bacterium | reverse complement strand
AAAAACGCGCCGCCTCAAAACGCCGGGCCCCACGCTTTGATGTTTTCCACCAGTTTGCTTATTGCGCGTTAATAAGATTAGAAGCTTCAAAGGCAGCAACAGCACCGTCTGCTGCCGCGGTAATAATTTGCCGCAGCCCTTTGGTACGGGTATCGCCTGCTGCATATACGCCTTTGATATTGGTTTTACAATCTTCGCCGGCTATAATGTATCCTGCTTTGTCCAGAGTAATCTGGTCAGCAAACAGCTTGTTGTCCGGCTCTAGGCCAATTGCTACAAACACGCCGGAAACAGGAATATCCACCCTGTCCAATGCGGGGTTTTTCAGGTTGTTGATGATAATGCCATGTACTTTATCATGCCCGTAAATTTCCTCCACCACGCTGTCATAGTGGATGATGATATTTTCTCTTCTCAGCAGGGCATCCACCAAAATCTGATTGCCACGGAAGGCATCGCGGCGGTGAATAAGATGTACCGTCTTGCAATTGTTGGCCAAAAACATGGCATCCTCCAGGGCGGTATTGCCGCCGCCTACAATTGCCACGTCTTTGCCCTTAAAAAACGCACCGTCGCAGGTAGCACAATAAGAAACACCCTTGCCTGTAAGCTCACGCTCACCAACGCACATCAGCTTACGGCGCTTTGCACCGTTGGCAATAATAACGGTTTTGGCTTCGTAAGTATCCTTTGAGGTCTTTATTACCTTTACAGGACCGCTTAAATCAGCGCTGTCTACGCCTTCCAGTTTAATTTCAACCCCCAAATTTGCTATCTGTTCATAAAGCTGAAAGGCAAAGTCAGCACCGCCAATGCTCATGATTCCGGGGTAATTTTCTACCTCAGGGGTATTGGCCACCTGCCCGCCGTACATGGCGCTTTCCAGCACCATGAGGCTCATTCCGTAACGCTTGGCATAAAGGGCAGCAGATAGCCCCGCCGGGCCGCCGCCGATGATAATAATATCCACCATAACTAACTTCTCCTTTTATTCTTTTGTCCTTACAACACGCATTGACGTGAACTGATAAAGACTATTGTACTGTTTCTAGTATAACCAAATAATACCATAAACACAAAGGTTTTGTGCTTTTATGAGCCAATGGGCTGCCTTTTTGCCTGACCCAAATAGCATTGCTATAATCTTGATGCTATCATACCACAAAAACCAAGATTTATCTTTGACTTAGTCACACAACTAAAACCGTATCAAGTCTAAGGAAGTCAGGTAATGAAAAAGGCGTCCATCTCAGGGCTTTTCCTGAAGTGGACGCCTTTGCTCTGTCAGTCCAGTTCAAAAGCACCGGTATAGAGCTGATAATATTTACCTTTTAGAGCTATGAGGTCATCGTGATTGCCACGCTCAATGATGCGTCCTTGCTCCAGCACCATAATAGCATCAGAGTTGCGTACCGTAGAAAGCCGGTGAGCAATGACAAAGGTGGTTCGACCGTGCATCAGGCTATCCATTCCATCCTGTACCAAACGCTCGGTACGGGTATCAATGCTGCTGGTAGCTTCATCCAGAATAAGCACAGGCGGGTCTGCCACTGCCGCACGGGCAATTGCCAGCAGCTGCCGCTGTCCCTGGCTCAGATTGCCGCCATCACCGGTAAGCATGGTGTCGTAGCCTTGGGGCAGGCGGCGGATAAAATCATCGGCATTGGCTAGCTTGGCAGCTGCAATTACCTCTTCTTCGGTGGCATCCAGCTTGCCGTATCTAATATTATCCATCACCGTACCGGTAAACAGGTGGGTATCCTGCAAAACAATACCCAACGAACGGCGCAGGTCTGCTTTTTTTATCTTGTTGATGTTAATACCGTCATAGCGTATTTTGCCATCCTGAATATCGTAAAAACGGTTGATGAGGTTGGTGATGGTGGTTTTTCCTGCCCCGGTGGCGCCCACAAAAGCAATTTTTTGTCCCGGTTCGGCATAAAGCTTAATGTCGTGGAGTATCACTTTTTCTTCGGTATAGCCAAAGTCCACATCATTAAACACCACGTTGCCTTCTACAGGGACGTATGTGGTAGTGCCGTCACTGTGAGGATGCTTCCATGCCCACATTCCGGTACGTTCCTTACACTCGGTGAGGGCTCCGTCATCATTTTTACAAACATTGATTAGGGTTACGTAGCCTTCGTCTGTCTCCGGGGCTTCATCCATCAGCTTAAAGATTCGGTCGGCACCTGCCAGTGCCATTACCACGCTGTTCAGCTGCATAGAAATTTGGCTGATTGGCTGGTTAAAACCCTTATTCAGCTGTAAAAAGCTGGCAAGGCCGCCCAGTGTAAAGCCTCCAAAACCGTTAATCGCCAGCATAGAACCCACCGTTGCGCACAGAACATAACTGATATTGCCCAAATTGACATTTACAGGCATCAGAACATTAGAAAATCCATTGGCCTTGTGGGCACTGTCAAACAGTTCTTCGTTCAGCTCATCAAAGCGCTTTTTGCTTTCCTCCTCGTGGCAGAACACCTTGACTACCTTTTGCCCCTCCATCAGTTCTTCAATGTAACCGTTTATTTGGCCCAGTGCCTTTTGCTGCTTTACAAAATAAGAACCGGATTGTCCCGCAATTTTGCCGGTGGCAAACAGCACCACCACTATCATTAATACTGTAAGAATGGTAAGGGGTACATTCAGGATAATCATGCTTACAAAAACGCTGATGACTGTGGCAACACTGCTTACCAGCTGGGGCAGGCTCTGGCCCACCATCTGGCGCAGGGTGTCTGTATCGTTGGTGTAGATACTCATAATGTCGCCGTGAGAGTGGGTGTCAAAGTAGCGGATAGGCAGACTTTCCATGTGGTCAAACAGCTGCGTGCGTATGCGCAGCAAAGAACCTTGCGCAACCCGTACCATAATCAGGTTGTAGGCAAAGGCCATGGCAGCACCCGCAAGATACACCAGGGCAATTTGTCCTATGGCCATTGCCAAAGGCCTAAAATCTGGGTTTGGTTGCCCTATCATGGGGAGGATATAATCGTCAATGAGGGTTTGCATAAACAGTGTGCCCCGGACATTGGCAAATGCCGACCCAATGATGCAGATCAGTACAACAATGCAGTGTGGTGTATAGTTTTTAAACACAATGCCAAACAGCCTTCCGGCAATTTTGCCGGGGTTTTGCACCCTGGCTTTAGGCATACCGGCGGCGTGGCGCCCGCCCATTCCTGGTCTGGACATTACTGATCAGCTCCTTTCGTCTGGGACTGGTATACTTCACGGTAAATTTCGTTGGTTTCCAGCAGCTCCTCGTGGGTGCCAAAGCCATTGATTCTGCCGCTTTCCAGCACAAGGATGCGGTCGGCATCCTGAATACTGCTGATGCGTTGGGCAATGATGATTTTTGTGGTGCCGGGAATTTCTGTAGAAAAAGCACGTCGGATTTTAGCGTCGGTCGCCGTATCCACAGCGCTGGTGGAGTCATCCAAGATTAAAATCTTAGGGTTTTTCAGCAGTGCCCGGGCAATACAAAGACGCTGTTTTTGTCCGCCGGAAACATTGGTGCCGCCCTGCTCAATGTAGGTGTCATATCCTTTGGGCATGGCCTCTATAAATTCATGGGCACAGGCCAGCTTGCAGGCATGAATCAGTTCCTCATCGGTAGCGTCCTTGTTGCCCCAGCGCAGGTTTTCCTTAATGGTGCCGCTAAACAGTACATTCTTTTGAAGCACCACTGCCACCTGGCTGCGGAGCGTCTCCAAATCATAGCTGCGTACATCCTTGCCGCCCACTTTCACTGTACCCTCGGTGACATCATAAAGGCGGGAAATAAGGTTTACAAGGCTGGATTTTGCGCTACCAGTGCCGCCGATAACACCAATGGTCTCACCAGAGGCAATGTGCAGGTGGATGTCATGGAGAACATCATTTTTGCTTCCCTTTTGATAAGCAAAGGAGACATGGTCAAAGTCTATACTGCCATCAGGTATTTGAAAGTCAGGATATTGGGGGTTTGCCAAATCACTTTTTTCTTGTAAAATTTCGGCAATACGCACAGCAGATGCTCTGGACATGGTAATCATAACAAATACCATAGAAAGCATCATCAAGCTTATCATAATGCTCATAATGTAGCTAAACAAGCTGACAAGCTGGCCCGTTTTAAGGGTTCCGCC
Source organism: Bacillota bacterium (assembly GCA_023431215.1). Taxonomy (GTDB): domain Bacteria; phylum Bacillota; class Clostridia; order Oscillospirales; family Ruminococcaceae; genus Angelakisella. The sequence goes on along the minus strand of JAEYXR010000034.1, from coordinate 34,597 downwards.
TACAATCATTTGTGCGCCAAACCAGGAAAGACCCAGAATGCATGCATAGACTGTCAACATCATTGCCGGCATATTGCAGCTTAAGGTAGTTTCCGCTTTTACAAATAAATTGTAGACATTTTGCGCAGCGCGCTCAAATTTCTCTTTTTCGTGTTCTTCACGCACATAAGCCTTTACCACACGAATGGCACTGACATTTTCCTGTACGTTGGCATTTAAATCATCATAACGTCGGAACACCTGCATAAAAACAGGAAATGCCTTTTTGACAATAATTGCAATGACAATGCCCAAAAAAGCGATGGCCACAAAAAAGACCATACTGAGCTTGGCGTTGATGCTTACCGCCATAATCAGTGCAAAAATAAGCATAACAGGGGCACGGGTACACATGCGCAGTATCATTTGGTATGCATTTTGTAAATTGGTTACGTCGGTAGTCATGCGGGTGACCAAACCGGCAGTGGAATATTTATCAATATTAGAAAAAGAGAATTCCTGAATATTATCAAACATGCCTTTCCGCAGGTTCTTGGCAAAGCCGGTACTTGCCTGGGCAGCGTATTTTCCGTTAAGCACGCCAAACATCAGTGAAAGCAATGCCATGGCTACCATAATACCGCCAATCATCCACACATGGCGCACATTGCCCTTTTCTATGCCGTTGTCTATAATAGACGCCATCATCAGAGGAATCAGCAGTTCCATAATGACTTCGCATATTACAAACACCGGCGTGAGAATGGATGCTTTTTTGTATTCTCCCACATAGTTTCCTAAAGTTTTCAGCATATTTTTTCCTCCGAATCTGCTGAGATAAAATGCTGTATTTATGCAATTCTATCAGCCTAGCTCTTGGGTTTTTCAGCTGCCTCCTGCTCCAAATTTGCCTTTATCTTATCCAGAACAGCAAAAAACGCCTGCTTTTCTTGTTCTGTAATACCGCTGCTCAACACTTGCTCCATCCTTTGCATGTCACGAATAATGATGGCATGAATTTCTCTGGCCTTTGGAGTCAGTACCAGTTTTTTTAGCCTGGCATCTTGTTCTACAGACTCACGAATGAGTAAGCCATTTTTTTCCATCAGCTGTAAAATCCCTGTAGCGGTAGAGCGCCGTATGGCAAACTGGTTCTCAACATCTTTTTGAAACACCGATTGCCCCTGGTTTTCCTGTTTACCCAGGTAGCCAATAATCCAGCCCTGCATTCTTGTAATGCTATCCATAGGCGGCGTTGACCTTACAGATTCAAAATAGTGCCCGATGAGGTTGTGTAGGGTCTTTAACTCAAACCCGATTTTTCTGTCCTGATTCAAAATCCGCATCCTTTCTTTGGATATGTACTTTTTATGGGCGCCCTATAATGTTAGCTTCCTAACATTATAGGGCGCCCGGATAGATTCGTCAATAGCACAAGATGCAAAAAAGAAATTTGTTTACAAATGATTAATTTATTAAAAGTTTGTACTCATTTTACAAGTAGAACAGTCATTTGTTAGCCAACTTGTATATGCGAAAGATGCAAAAAGTTTTTTGAGCCCCTACAAAAAGCTACCTGCACCTATTGATGTTGCTGCACACTTTATTGGTATTATGATGCTTATTTGACGCCAAAATACTCACCTATTCTATTTCTTACATACAGCTTGCACTGAGGCTTTGGCTACAAACAACCTGAATGAAAAAAATCCAGGGAGAAAATTTCTCCCTGGACTGAATAGTCGTAGCATCATAACTTTTGTCATAGAGTCCTGTTTGTAAATGCAGGCAACATACTATAATGGTTTTTCTACACCACCTGATAGCTGCCCTCATCACGGCATATCCCCCCCACCAGTATGATAACAGGCAGGTTGGACGCAATATTTGTAGTTTTGTTAGCGTTTGTCAGATTTTTTAAAAACCCTAGGTATTGTATGTTAAAGTAAGCTATTATAGCAAGAAGCAGCATTGTCTATTTATATTTCTCGTTTTTCTAAACAGGGTATCCCCCTGGGGCATACCCTCATACAAACGCCGCACACAGCGCCTCTGCCAATCTTTTTAAAATGTTCCTTCATATAGGTGCTGCAGGCACAGGGATCCACCAGCATAAAATCCGGTATGCCTGCTCCGTAGGTGTTACCCTTGATTGCGTGGGCTGGGCAGGCATCGGTACATTGGGTGCAACTGCCACAGGGCACAGGCAAAGGCTTGGGCTCCACTATGGGCATAGGCATGTTGGTAAATATTGTGCCCAACCGTACTCGGGGACCATAGTTGCGGTGCAAGAACAAGCCGCTTTTTCCCATAGCTCCCAGACCTGCCAGGCAGGCACCCTTTTTATGCGAATAGCGGCCGTGGTACCCACAGGGATCCTCTTCCGTAGGAATGCTTTGAGAAGCCCCTACCGGAAGATACTTCCACCCTTCACTCTGCAAACAAAAACCAACCCTCAGCATGCAGTGGTCCAGGTAGGCATTCACTGTTCGGTAGTGGTGAAAATAGCTGTGCGTGGGCTTATCGGTAATTTCTTCTACCACGGCATCAGATAGTTTTGCCACCAGAGATATCCCTGTTTTTAGTCCCATGGGGGCATCCTCTGCGGTAAAAAAGCCTGCGTCGGCAAGGCCTGTTTCCTTACAAAACTGCAAAAGCGCAGCTAACGTCATTTATCGTTCCTCCATACCAGTTTTTTTCAGCATAATAAAAACAAAATCAAAAGTCAAACGTTATAAAGGAGTAAATTTTCTTCTTGAAAAAACGAGAAAAAAGCTATTGACTTTTTTGGACAAGCGCGTTATAATAATCAAGCGTTGTAAATGCGGCGCAAAGTAAATGGGGGCGTAGCTCACCTGGGAGAGCGCTTGAATGGCATTCAAGAGGTAGTCGGTTCGATCCCGATCGTCTCCACCAATAAAAACCGGTAACCACATAGGTTACCGGTTTTTTTATACCTTTTGCAATGACGGTCAGGCATTTACTTTGATTGGTTTACTGCTGTATGACAGATGATTGCTTGACCAAACAAATTAATGATGATAGTATGATAAAAAAACCTTTATGGGTGGGTGTATTGCTTGAAAACAACAGGTAAAATTACCATCAATGATATAGCCCTGGCTGCTGGTGTTTCTAAGGCAACCGTTTCCCGCTATATCAATGGTCAGACACATTTAATGAGTGATAAAACTCGTGATAGAATTAGGGCGGTTATAGAAATGAGCAACTACCGTCCCAGTGATATTGCCCGCAATTTAAAAAGAAAAAACGCCAATTTAATTGGAGTTACCATTTCTGACATCACTTCTCCTTTTTCCTCTGCGCTGATTGTTGGAATTAATGAATGTCTGGAAAAAAATGAATATACCCCTATTTTTATTAACTGCAATGACAACCTGGAAAAAGAAAAGCAGGCAATAGAGTCCCTGCTGGCAAAGGGGGTTTCCGGACTATTGGTAAACACCACCAGCTGCGATAACAATTTTCTGATTTCTACCGCCTGCAGCGGAATGCCCGTTGTTTTGCTGGATAGAGATATTAGAAATTATAACTTTGACATTGTTACCTCCAAGCACAAAGAAGCTTTTTATGAGCTGGTGATCCACTTAAAAGAGCAAGGCTATAATCGTCCTGTGTTGTTTACACAATGTTGGGAAAACAACTCCGCCAGATATTTGCGGAGAGAAGGTTTTATTGATGCGGTAACTGAGATTTTTGGTTATACTCCCTCAGAGGATATTTATATTGTCAGCCGCAAGCTTAATCTGTCTGCAGATGATGCAATTGCAAAGATGCTTAAATCTCTAAAACCAGGTGATAAACCAGCAATTGTTGGTATTAATTCGGTCACCACAATTCGGGCATATAAAGCCTTAATTAAGTATGAGCTTCGGATTCCGGAAGATATTGGTTTATGTGGCCCTGAGGACTGGGGTTGGGAAAATGATATGAACTGGCCCAATTTGCTGGTTCCCCATGTTACCACAACAGTAATTCCTTCCATTGACATTGGGTATCAGGCAGCTGAACTGCTTCTCAAAAAAATAGAAGAGCCAAAGCGACCGGTAGAAAACAATTTACTGACGTGTAGCCTAAAGGTTCGCAGCTCTACATGCCTAGGTTAAACAACTAAGGATAAAATTAATATTAATGCCGAAAAGCCAAAAGACCATCAAAATAAAGTGATGGTCTTTTGGCTTTTTTTGGGGGGGTATGGGTTGTATAAAGGAGTTTTATTGGTGTGGAAAAGTCAACAATTGTTCTTTTAATAAATAAATTATGCATTCTATAGCTTGCGGCGCAGATGAATGGCATATCCTGCAATCTCTTTTTCAAAGTATGCTGCAATAATTCCCTGTTCATCCTGAGCCATGTTATCACGGAAGGTATATCCCCTGCTTTTAAAAAACGCAATTGCCCTATCAATGTTATTAGTACTAATGGCAATATGTCCATGTTCTCCTAAAAACGGTTTTTTTACCACTTCCATCATGGTACCGGCGAAAAATGCTCCCGGCAATTCTTGTACTTGTAAGCCAAAAATGGTAGAGAAATCTGTTGCTGTCTCTCTTGCCTCATTTTCATCCTTGGAATTTACCCCGATATGCAGCAAAAAGAAGTGATGCATCTTTGCCACTGTTTCCTCACAAATAGCGGTTATTTCATCCCAGCGACCCTGCTGTATTAATTTTTCTGGACAAACCCAACTGCCGCCGCAGGCAAATACACTGGGAACATCAAAGTACTCATTCATGTTATCTAAAGAAATGCCGCCGCTTGGCATAAAGCTGATATTCCGATAGATACCGGATAATGAACGTATGTATTTTGCTCCGCCCAGCTGCTGCGCCGGAAATAGCTTTAAAGCCGTTAAGCCCAATTTTATGGCAGCTTGAATTTCTGAAGGATTGCTGACACCAGGATACACTGTAACATCCTGCTCCATACACCACTTTACAACTTCTTCATCATACCCCGGGCTGACAATGAACTGAGCTCCTGCTGCAACTGCATCCTGCGCCATTTTAATACTGGTAACGGTGCCTGCACCTACCGTCATTTCGGGTACCTGCGCAGAGATGGCGGCGATGCAGGAAGGGGCTGCTGTCGTGCGGAAGGTTATCTCAGCAACACGTATTCCACCCTTTAGCAGTGCACGGGCAAGGGGAACTGCGTCGTCGGCTTTTTCCAGCACAACTACCGGAACAACTCCGTTTTCATAAAGCTTGCGATAAACTGTATTATCCATTTCCTTTCCTCCACATCTTCTCGCCGGCCATAAAAGCCTGCAGCTCTTCACGGGTAGGCAGCCCGTCATTGTCGCCTACACTCATTACCTGTATAGCGCCTATTGCATTGCCTCTGCGTACAGCTTCTTCCATGGACAAGTTTTCTTTTAGTGCGGATAAAACTCCCACTGCAAAGCCGTCTCCGGCACCTACGGTGTCTACCACCTTGTCCACAGGATAACCTGCAACATAACCACTGTCTTGAGATGTTGCGTAATAAGCCCCCTGAGCTCCTAATTTTACCACTACCGCTTTTGCACCGGCATCCATATAGGTCTTTGCAATTTTTTCGGCATCTGTGGTACCAATTAAAACATGTGCTTCTTCAACCCCAGGAAAAAAGATGTCACATTTGCTGGCAAGGTTGTTAATATAGCTACACATGCTTTCGGTATCCGGCCAAAGCTGTGGGCGTAAATTTGGGTCAAAACTATACAGCATATGATGCTGCTTTGCCTTATTGAGGAGCCTTTCAGTTGCTTCCTTTGTTGCGTTGGAAAGTGCAGGAGTAATTCCAGTCATATGGATTGAATCATATGCAGAAAAATCTAGTTTTTCAATATCATCACCACACAGAGTGGATGCAGCAGAGTTTTTTCGAAAATAAAAGATATGCGGATTGCCGCTAGATACTTTTCCTTTCAGCATAAACCCTGTAGGGTGTTCATCGGAATACTGAATTAAATCCGTATTTATCTTTTCTTGATTCATCATTTTAACAATCTTTTTGGCAAATGGGTCGTCCCCAAGCTTGGTAAAATAGCCTACCTTATGCTGGAGTCTGGCAAGTCCTACTGCAACATTAAATTCAGCCCCGCAATTACAAAGAAGATAGCTTTCGACGTCTTCAAATGCACCTTCCTGCTGAGCAATAAAAAGCCCCATTGGTTCCCCAACCAGTAATGTACCGTTTGCCATGTGCATTACCTTCCTCCTAATTTGTATCTTGTCGTATATCAGTATCTTATAAAACGTTAAGTCGAAGATGTTGCCTATAGTGTATCACAATTCTTATTCCCACGTCAAGAAACCGGTTACATAAATTTAAGTTTTTAAAGATTTTGTAGACATGACCCAAGAAGATATCTTCTTTTGCACAGTTTTAACGAAATTTTTAAATTTACTAGACAAACTGCACTATTAGAGCTATAATTCAGATTAAAGAATCAAACTTTTATTAATTGTTTTATTTTTTTGTTTATTTTGTCACAATTTAAAATGCAATTTTTTGTTTGAGTGATGGCAATTCTAAAAGAAAACCTGTAATTTAACAGTTTATGAAACCGGTTAACTAAATATGCAACCAGAGACATTTTTATTAGGAAAGGAGATGTAAATAATCACCCTTTAAAGCGCTCCAGAAACACCTTGTAGGCCTTCTGTTTTAACAGAAAACAAATGAATTTTGTTCGGAGGTTGCCATGTTTTTTGAGTATTTAGTAGCTTTATTGATTGTGGCTGTGTACATTGGATTAATTGTATTTGCAGTTAGAGGCGGCAATATGACCATCGGCTTTTTGCTGGCAGGCGTTGCCTGGATTACTATCTCAATTGTCGCTTACAAGTGTGGTTTGCTTTCTGCTTCCTTTGCAGCGGCAAATGCCGAAATGGTGGAAACACCGGTGTTAACAATCTTAAACGGATTATTCCAGGATGGTATCCGTGGCCAGGGCGGGTTGGTTGTTGACATTGTCATTGGCGCATGGTTTGGTGCGGTTTTAATGGAAACGGGCATTGCAGCATCACTGATTCGTAAAACAGTAGAGTTTGGTGGAGACAAACCCGTTATCGTTGCTGTTTTACTTAGCCTTGTAGTTTCCGGTATGTTTACCAGCATCTTTGGTATCGGCGCAGTTATTGCCATTGGCGTCATTGTGCTGCCCATTCTGCTTTCCCTTGGTGTTGACAAGGTAACAGCATCATTTTCCTATCTGTTCTCGGTGGGTGCCGGTTTGTTTATGAACCCTACACTGGCAATTGGCACATTAACTACATATTGCAAAGATGCTCAGGGCAATGTCCTGTATACCTTTGAAGAATATGTTTCTTCCTTTGGCTGGATTGGCATGATCATCTCTACTGTGTTTATTGCTGTTGTTACCGCTGTTGCCGTATCCAAAGGCAGCCGCACAAAAGCTTGGGCTGCACCAACAGAGGTATCATCCACCGAAACAAAGAAGGTTCCCGGCTATGCACTGATCATTCCTTTCCTGCCCACCCTGTGCATCCTTCTTTTCAAAACAGAAAACATCCCCACCTTTATGCTGTTCGGTTTTCTTGCTCTGTTTGTATGCGGCAAAGCCAAAGGCATCAAGAATTTGGGCGACAACTACAGCAAAACACTTTACTCCGGTATTGTCGACAGCGCATCTCTGATCGCTTTTCTGCTGATGTTGGCAATGGTCACCAAATCCATTGGTTATGCAAAGCCCTTTATTGAGCTGCTTCTGACACCTATTATTCCGGTAAATCAGCCACTGGTGCTTGCACTTGCCGTTGCTCTTTTGGCACCTGCTGCTTTGTTCCGCGGTCCTCTGACCATGTACGGAACTGCAGGCCCCATTTTCTTAATCCTGGCTTCCTTTGGATATCCTCTTACTTACTTGTTCCCCCTGTTTTGGGTCCCTTCCATCGCTGTCAATATCAATGCCTGCGTAACACAATCCTATGTTGCCTGGGGCATCAACTACGCAAAAATTGAACCCAAGGAATATTTGAAGAAATCCATTCCGTTGTCATGGGTACTTTGTGCAATTTTGGCCATTGCCTGCTATTTCTGTGTCGGCAGATATTAACAAGAACCAGCATTATTTCAATGCAATCCTTTATTGTAACAATAAACAATAGTGAAGTAAAAGGAGTAAATTTAAATGACTTTTAATAATAGAGACGACATTATCCAAATTACCCCTTTGTGGGAAGGCGAGCGCTTTGAAGACGGCAGACCAAAGGTTTCTGATGAAATTTTAAACAAAATCCGTCAGTTATCTTTGGAAGAAGTTTGGGCGGCCGGTTACGAGCACGGTTATGACAACCAGTTTCAAACCGGGTTCTTCTCTTCAAACCCACAAATGACTGCCCCCACCGTTGGCCGCGCTGTCACCTCAACCTTTATGCCTATCCGCCTTGATCTTGAAATTGCCATGAAGCGTCAGTGCAAGGCACAGGGGATGAAGGGCAACACCAATATGTACAACATCTTTGTGGTTGACAGTCTTGTAGAAGATGATGTCTGGGTTACCGACCTTTATGACAAAATCAAATACGGCACCATCATCGGCGGTAACCTGGGTACTGCCATTGCAAAAAACACCAAGCGCGGCGGAGCCGTTGTTTGGGGTGGCGTGCGTGACTTGGATCAGCTGAAAACCCTCACCGACATTAATGTCTATTACCGTGGGATTGACCCCACACCGTTGCGTGACCATGTACTCACCGGCTTTAATACCCCAACCAGAATCGGCACAGCTATTTGCCTGCCTGGTGACGTTGTTTATGCCTGTGATGCCGGTGTCATCTTTATTCCTCCTCACTTGGCAGCCGAAGTGGTAGAAAACGGCGAAAAGACAAAGGTTCGTGATATTTTTGGATTCCAGAGAGTACGCGAAGGCAAATACATAGGCTCTGATATTGATACTTTCCCATGGTCTGTGGAAATGATGGATGACCTGCTGGACTGGATTGCAACCAATGATGAAGGCGCTCCTTATCGCCATCTTGACTGGACTGCCGAAGTGGAAGAAGCAAGAACCGGTATCCGTAAGGCAAACAGACACTGGACCAACACCCAAATGAGAAAGCTGGATGAGGTATAAGCACAAGACTCATAAGGCGCTCGGCGAACACGGCGGGCGCCTTATCTACCTTATGAGTGATGCCGGAATTTCTGTTTTGTGTATAAGTAAATTAACATTTATACACAAACCAGTAGTGCCGGAAGGCCTGCGCAGTCATTTGACCTTGAGAGGAGATAAACCAATGGAAGTAAGAGTTGGTATTGACGTAGGAGGAACCCACACAAAAGCTGTGGCAATTAACAATGCAACCAGCGAGATTATCGGTACACCCGCCGTGGTCATGACAACCCACGACCACCAAATGGGTGTTGCTGCCGGTGTGGTAGAATCCTTTACCAAATGCTTGCAGGATAATAACATCACAGCAAAGGACGTAGTATTTGTGGCACATTCCACCACGCAGGCAACCAATGCACTGTTGGAAGGTGACGTTGCCAATGTTGGTGTGTTTTCTGTTGCAGGCGGCGGCCTGGAAGGCTGGCTGGCAAAAAAGCAGAGCCGGATTGACGACATCGACCTGCAAACAGGTAGAAAGATTCATACCCTTAATGTCTTTATGACCAAGAAGCAGCTTACCGCCCAAAGTGCCGATTCCACCATTCAAAAGCTAAAGGCAGACGGTGCCAATGTTGTGGTTTCCTCCTGTGCTTTTGGTGTGGACGACATGAAAGAAGAAAACATGATTAAGGAAGCGGTGGAACGCATTGGCCTGATGTCCACCATGGCAAGTGAGATTACCAAGCTTTATGGCTTAACCCGCAGAACACGCACTGCCGTCATCAACGCAAGCATTCTGCCTAAAATGCTCAATACCGCCAACAGTACCGAGCAAAGTGTGCGCAGCGCCGGTGTTGATGTACCTCTGATGATTATGAGAGGCGACGGCGGTGTTATGGATATATCTGAAATGCGAAAACGTCCTATTCTGACCATGCTTTCCGGGCCGGCGGCAAGTGTAATGGGTTCTCTTATGTACCTGCGCGCCTCAAACGGCATTTATTTTGAAGTGGGCGGTACCTCAACCAATATCGGCGTTATCAAAAACGGCAGGCCTGCCATAGATTATACGGTGCTGGGCGGACATCGCACTTATGTCAGTTCCCTTGATGTTCGTGTACTGGGCGTGGCCGGCGGAAGTATGGTTAGAGCCGGCAAATCCGGTATTATTGATGTAGGGCCCCGCAGTGCACACATTGCAGGGTTGGAGTATGCGGTATACAATAGCATTACAGCCCAGGATGAGCCCACTGTAGAATTTTTCTCACCCAAAAAAGGGGATCCTGCCGACTATGTTCGCATAAAGCTCAAAAGTGGCAAATATGTGGCTATTACCAACAGCTGTGCCGCCAATGTACTGGGGCTGGTAAAGCCGGAGCACTTTTCCTACGGCAAGTGTGAAAGTGCTCGAGCGGCAATACAGCCACTGGCAGATTATATTGGCATATCCGTAGAAGAAGTTGCCACGCAAATTCTGCAAAAGGCATACGAAAAAATCCAGCCGGTGATTGCCGAGCTGGCTGAAAAATATAAGCTGGAGAAAGACCAGATGTCTATGGTAGGCGTTGGCGGCGGCGCTGCCTCTCTGATTATCTATTCTGCCGAAAAGCTGGGGCTAAACTACAGCATTCCTCAATATGCAGAGGTCATTTCTTCCATTGGCGTAGCACTTTCTATGGTGCGTGATGTTGTGGAGCGGATCATGCCCAACCCCTCTAAGGAAGACCTGCAAAAAATTCGTAAAGAAGCAATAGACAAGGCCATTACCAATGGCGCCTCCCCCGATACAATAGAGGTACATATAGACATTGATCCCCAAACCTCCAAGGTGGTGGCAATTGCCACAGGTTCAACAGAGGTTAAAACTTCTGAGGTTGCCAAAGACTGCACCTATGAAGAGCAGGTTGAACTGGTAGCCAAAGATATGCGTGTTGGCGAGGACGAGGTTACCTATTGCGGCAGCACCGACTTTTTCAGCCTTTTTACCTCTGCAAATAAAGGCAAACCGGCTAGCCGCATCATTGATAAAAAGGGCTTTATCAAGATGCAGCGGGGTGAAAGCACCTATGCACTGACTAAGGTTTCAGAGTATCAGGGGGTTATTGAAAGATTCTGGAAGGAATTTGTTATGTTCCGTTCCGATAGCATTGGACGACCGGACTTTTATGTTTGCGTCGGCCCAAGAATCATGGACTTCGCCGGCACCTTAACTGTGGAACAACTGTGTACCCTCATTGATATTGAGCTTATCGGTTTGCCGGAAGACAAAGAAATTATGATTGTAGCAGTAAGGAATCAATTTTAATATGGAAAATGCAGCTATGAGCAAGGGGCAGGAGCGCATGGAAAAGTTTATTAAGCGTCGAAAAAACCTTTATTTTTCACCAGACGCCGGTGCTGTAGAGCTTGGCGAGATGCTGCAGGAACTACTTGGCATCTCTGATGAGCAATGGGGAAGATATGCCTTTTTGCGTGAACCTCTGGCTGGAAAAACCACTCCACAGCAAAGGGTAGAGTTTGTTCAGCAGGCATATGCTTGCGGCACTGAATATGCACAAAAGGTAATGAAGCTTTACTCTGTGCACTCTTTGGCACAGTTGGCACAATCATTAAAGGCCCAGGTTAGCTTTCCTTTTCGACCTGAGGGTGGAGCCGGTGCCGGACAGGTATTGTTTGCAAGATTTACCCATCCCAACAAAATTGAAGTGTTTACTGACTGCATCCAAAAGGCAGAAGCAGCTGTGCAAAAGGAAAATGTTCCTGAAGCACTGAAGAATACCCCCATTGCCGACGTCCTTTTGGGACATGAGTTGTTTCACATGGTGGAAGAGATGTATGCGGATGAAATTTACACCATGACTCCCCAAATACCTGTTAAAATTGTCGGACTGATTCCCAGCCGGGCAAAGCTTATCTGCCTTTCTGAAATTGCAGCCATGGCATTTACAAAAGAGCTGAATTGTCTCCCTTTTACTCCATACCTCTATGACGTATTTTTGGTATATTTATACAATAAACAGGAAGCATACAATTTATTTTCACAGGTACGAAGCTTATAAATGTTTTAAAAAGCAGTATCGCTTATTTTTTACACCATAAGCGATACTGCTTTTTCTCTATCGTCTGCCGGAGGCAAGAAAGGTAACTGATATGATAAAAACGAAGCAACCCAGACATTTTGCTTGGGTCATATTGGGCTGCTGCTGCCTGATTCAGGGCAGCACGTTGGGTATGGTTTTTAACAGCAGCGGCATTTATTTTTCTGCCATTTGCCGAGACTTAAACTTTCAAATTGGTGACCTTTCTTTTTATCTCTCCATCCAGGGCGTTATGACCTGCCTGATGCTGCCGGTTGTCACTGTTTTGCTCAATCGTTTTTCCATCAAAATTGTCCTGTCAAGCGCCTGCTGTCTGCTATTTTGTACGGTAATGGGAATGTCTTTTTGCTCCCAAATTATCCATTGGTATATCTTAGGCTTTTTTCAGGGAATCGCTCTTGCTTTTTTAATGACAGTCCCCATTGGGCTCACCCTTGCCAATTGGTTTAAAAAAGGGTTGGGAATTGCAATGGGGTTATCGGCATCCTGCTCCGGCATTATGGGAATTATCATGAACTTTATTGTGAGCAATATAATTGTGCATTATGGATGGCGCGTTGCGTATCGGCTTAATGCCATTATTGTATTTGTGCTTATTTTGCCGGTTACTGCATTGGTTATTTGCTTTAAGCCGGAAGAAAAGGGGTTGCTCCCATACGGTGAGGAGAATATTGTCAGCAACCAAATCGATAACTTCCATCCTACGCAGGCATCGCCCCTTCCTATAAAAATATTTCTTCTTACCATAGTAATGGGAATCTTTGGCCAAATGTCAATTTCCTTTTACTCGCATATTGCAATGCTGGGGGTCAGTAAAGGTATGGTCCAGGTGGTGGCGGCATCCCTTACCAGCACCGCCCTTGTTGGGAACACCCTTTCTAAGATTGCGTTTGGCTATATTAGCGATAAAATAGGTGTTCAGGTATCTATGCTGTTATGCCTTGTTAACGCTGTCATCAGTTTTACCTTATTCCGTTTTTGCAAAGGTTACCTTTTGTTTGTTGGGGCGCTTTTTTTTGGAATGTCGGTATCATTTATGATTGTACTGTTTCCCTTATTTATCAAATGGGTATTTGGTACTCATTGGTTCAGCAAAATTTACTCTATCATGCTGGTGCCATCCAGTATTTGCTCCTCTTTATCTATTTCCATGTATGGATATATCTTTGATAAAACAGGCAGTTATCACACAGCATTAATGCTATGTACCACCTTTGCCCTCTGCTCTATGGCACTGATTGTGGTGGTTGTTTTATGGAGAAAAAAGCGTGAATATTAACACGCTTCATGTCTTTTGTTAAAAAGCCAAGTTATTCTAGTACAACTGTAAAAGAATTTATAGCATTCAAAGGAGATTTTTTAATATGGTAGGCTTTATTGCAGCTTTTTGCACAACCATATCCTTTATACCACAAGTTGTTAAGGTAATAAAAACAAAAGATGTATCTGGCATTTCTTTGGGCATGTATATTATCTTTATTACTGGACTATTTATGTGGATTGTTCACGGCATCAATATGAAAGATTTTGCAGTAATTTGTTCTAATGTATTTACAGTTATTTTTGCATCTATTATCTTAGCCTATAAAATTAAGTACCATAAAGATACATAGGTCAATTATCATCCAGATGCCATAGGTAGGTAAAGTAACGTTTTATAACAAAAGGGGCAACAACTATATAGTTGTTGCCCCTTTTGTTATGCTAAAGTCATTTGTACCACTAGTTGCTTGTATAAAAGACAGCAAGACTGTTCCACGTATCTTTATCTACCTCACCTGTTCGGGGTAATGCCGCTACCTTTTGCCAAATCAATACTGCTTCTTGGGTTGTTTTATCAAATTGCCCCGTTGCATTAACCTTGGGAATATTATCATACAAATTAGAAATATGCCGCAGCATATGCTGGAGCACTCCAACAAAATCATTGTTATCATTCAGTTTTAAGGGTAGATCCTCATTGGAAATTGGCGCTACCTGCCTGGGCTTAGAATATTCGTATATTACTTTGTTTCTTACTTCAACAAGCATGTTCCATGTGTCTAAATCTACCTTGCCTGTCTGGGGTAACTTGACCATACGCTGAAAATCCTTAACCGCCTTAGTTGTTTCCGGACCAAAAATGCCATCTGGGATAATAGGTTCAATTTCTGGATACGCCTTTGAAATCGTACGTAAATATCTCTGAATCTCATAAACGTAGGCTGTATATTCATCCATAATCAACGTCACCTCTGTTCTATGATATAGCCGGGGAATTGCCCTTGTCCTTTGATGTTTCCCAGTTTTATATTAATATAGATCTCAGCCAGTTTTTCCCAAGTGGCCTGATCAACTTCACCGGTAGTAGGCAAATTTGCTATTTCTTGAAAATCAATAACAGCAGCTTGTGTTTTTGCGCCGAAATTGCCATCGGCAGAAATGGATGGTATTTGGTAGATAAAGCGAGAAATAAAACTAAGTTGCTCCTGCAATGTCTTTACCGATGGACCTGTCATTCCTCTTTTTAACACAACCCCCGGGTATGGCACCAGGGATTCAGTGTCTATATCCTTGGCAATATAGCTAATAATCCCTTTGTATGCATCATATCCTGCGCGTGCAGTTTCTCTTCCCACAATGCCATCTGGGTTTAATCCTCGTGACTGCTGAAAGGCTTTTACGGCAGCCTCTGTATTAGGGCCAAAAACGCCGTCAATTGCAACACTTGGAACTCTGTCGTCAAAATTTGCAATAAACGCCAAAAAGTACTGCATTGCCAGTACGTCGCCGCCTGTTGCGCCTCGTTTCAGCACTCTTGATAGCTGATTTGGCACCTCGGATAGCTTTATTCCCTCCGCTTCAAGTTCCCCAAGCTTTTTTACCGCATTGTACACACTGATTATTTTGTACCATGTGGCTTTTCCAATGATTCCATCCGGCGTTAAGTTAAATATTTTTTGAAACGCTGTAACCGCATCTGTTGTGGATTTTCCAAACGCACCATCTGTTTGAGGAATTTTAGGAATTGCAGGATAATTGTTAGAAATTCGGTTTAGATTAAGCTGCATCCTCCTTACATCATCATTAAAATCCCCCTGCTTCAACGCTATGCCGGGGTAAGAAGGTACATTTTCTGCGGTTTTTGCATTTTCTACCAACTGAGTATCTGTGCCATAATAGTATTGAATAATTTGCAGGGCTGACAGACCACCTTCTGCCAAGTCTACGGTACCCCATTGGGAAAGCCCCGGGCAGGTAACCGTTGTGCCGTTGCAATACTCTGCAAAATACGGATTGATTGTCCCCTCTTTTCTAAGATAATCATTAAAGACTTCGTCTACGACATCACTAATTTCTTTGTAAATATTGCGACCTGGTATAAATTTTTGATCATACTGTGTAGATGAAGTAATATCAAAGTTATATCCTTTGGCTCGATACCATTCGGTATAAATTCTGTTTAACGCAAAGGATATTTGTGCATAGATGTTGGATTTTAGAGATTCCAACGGCCATGCAGCATAAATTTCTGATGATGCAACATTTTTAATATAGTCAATAAACGGTATGGTGATATTTTCTGCCGGTTGATCCGGCGCACCAAGGTGAACTACAATATTCTCGGGGATAAAAGGGGCACCTTCCACATTACATCACTCCCTCCGGCTCTGGTATTAAGTCGACTATCAGCAATGACAGCTCGCCGCCGGCCTGCTCCACCAGCAAATTGGTGCGCTTGGTAAAACCACTGGCCCATACATCTGCAGAATATTGCTCTGTCTTTTTAGGACTGTTAGGGTTTAAGGCATTTTGTTTTGCAGGAGCTTCTGTTTCAATGATTTTTGTTTGCCCGCTTTCGTCTGTCGTTAAAAAGGCTATTATCTTACCATCTTTTTTTAATACTACATTAGCACCTTTAACAGGCAGCGCCTGGTTACCCGTAAATACCTGCGCCTTAAAATATCCAATACCCTGCTCAGGGCTTGGTACCGTCTCTGCCGGCTGCTCTGTACCTGGTACCGTCTTTACTGGCTGCTCTGTACCTGGTACCGTATCCGTTGAATCGTTATTTTCTGAAGCTTTTAATTTTGTCTTAGAAACTGCAGCGAAATTTACAGGTTGAAAATAGATGCCTTCTCTGGGCGAATTTTGGACACTTTGGCTTACGGGATTTTGTTTTGGAGATAACAGCATGGAAGCTGAAACTTGTTCGCTCCTTTTTCTTAATTTGAACATTTCTTCTTTATATTGTTGAATCAATCTTTCATCAGGAATATTCATTATCTTCACCTCTTATAAAAGGAAATACATGACCAAGTGATACTATTGCTTATACTATTTATATGTGCAACCACCTAACAACGTTAAACCGCTATCGCTCTCTTAACGGATACTTTGCTCAATTATCGGTCTTGTAGCCTTTGGTGCGCTATAGAATAAATCTATCTTTAAATTCTATATGATACCTGCAGCTCTTTCACTCTATGATTTAAGCTTGTAATCCGCGTATACCACCTGCAACCCAAAGAAGATTCTTTGTTGTTTTTCTTTAGACACCTCAAACTTACTTGACTGTATATTGCATTTCATCTAGGTATATTGCTTAAAACATAATACTTATTTTTGTAGAACAAGCTAAACTTCTTTTGCGTAACGTTATAGCAATTGACAATTCGTTATAACAGTTATATGATGGTTTAAAGAATTAAGAATACCACAAAGGAGTTTATCCATGCCAGATAAAAACATTTCCTTATCCAAAGAGGATGGCTTCCATACTTCTGCGGAAATAGCTTATAATATTATCTCTAAAAAAATACTAAGCGGCGAGTTTGCCCCAGGCATGAAACTAAGCCGACGCAAAATGGCCGAGGCCACCGGCGTCAGCGTAATACCTGTTATAGAGGCACTGAAAAAGCTGGAGGAAGATAATCTTGTTGAATCTAAGCCGCAATGGGGGTCCTTTGTTACTGTCCCCACACTGGAAAAGGTAAAGCAGGTGTACCAGTTTCGCGAAGCCATTGAATGCCAGACCGCTCGTATTGTATCTCAGACCATGACCGCCGAGCAAAGGGCTGTGCTTAGCGAAATTGCCACTATTTTGGACACCACTCCCTATAGTCCCCAAACTGTGGATGAGATGCAGGAAATGCATTTTCAGTTTCACACCAAGTTAACCGAGTTTAGCTGTAACCCACTGCTGGAGGATGCCCTGCGTAAAATCAATCTTTTTTGGCTCTTGTGCAAAGCGCTGAGAGAAAAGCGTCCTCAGGTTACTGTTCCCCGCTACTGGCACATGCGCCTGATAGATGTCATTGCAGAGGGTGATTCTCAAAAAGCAGAGGAAATGATGCGGGAGCATATCTTGGATTCCTTTTACCCCATTATTCAAAATTGGGGTAAAAATTAAAATGCTCTTGTGTTAAAACAAGTATAGAACCAAAGGCTGCAGAAAACGCAGCCTATTCCGCAAAGTATGTTATAACAGTTATATCAAATTATAAAATGTAGTCACAACTGTTGTGTATTTTGTTTGTATTGGTTTCAAGGCCTGTATGGCCTGATGATAAAGTAGAAACACAATAAAAGGAGAAAAAACATGAAAAAGACAAAAATTTTGGCTGCACTGCTGGCATTGTCCATGGCTGTTATTTCAGGCTGCGGTTCTACTGCTCCCGCATCAAGCAACAACGTAAGCTCTGAGGCTCCTGCTGTTTCCTCCTCTGAGGCTGCCGATGTTGAGTATCCCACCGATACAGTACAGCTCATTGTCCCCCTAAAGCCCGGCGGTGATACAGACCTCAATGCCCGTATGTTTGCCAAATACCTAGAGCAAGAACTGGGTAAATCTGTGGTTGTTGTGAACGTAGAAGGTGCCGGCGGCACCATCGGTATGGACCAGGTAAAGGACTCCAAGCCCGACGGCCACTCTGTTCTGTTCTTTCATACTGAGGCTATGCTTACCGAAATTGCCGGCCTAATTGACTATAAGCTTGAGGAAGGCTTTGAGCTGGCAGGCACCTGCATTGTGGACAATACCACCGTTTTGGCTACTCACAAGGATGCTCCCTATAAAACCCTGCCCGAGCTGGTAGAATACGCAAAGGCAAACCCCGGTGAGGTTGAGTTTGGCATGCAGACCGGCGGCTATCCCCACCTCATTGGTCTGGCCTTGGAAGCAATCACCCAAACCGACTTCAACCTGGTTGATGTTGGCGGCAACGCTGCCAAAACCACCGCTCTGTTGGGCCATAAAACCGATGTCATCAATACCCAGTACGGACTGAATCAGGAATACTTTAAAAACGGCGAATTTATAAATCTTGGTTTATGCTCCAAGGAACGTAACCCTCTTATGCCTGACCTGATGACCACCACCGAGCAGGGCTTTGCCATGGACTTTAACAAATTCTTCTTCTGCGCCATGCCCAAAGGAACCCCCGAGGCTGTTGTCAACAAGTTTACTGCTGCAATGAAGGCTGTTTGCGAAAACCCTGAATTTATTGCTGAGGCTTCCAGGAGCTTCCTTACCGCTGAATATAAAAATCCTCAGGAAACCTTAACCTACGCAAACGAAGTATACGAGAACTTGATTCAGTACAAAGACCTGTTTATTGCCTAAAGATTACTCCTAAAAGCTTTTGTTCTGAGGCGACTGTCGATGCAGCCAGTATAAAAATTTGTCTGCACCGGCGGCCGCCATCCCCCTGTTCTCTTCTGTAAAAATCCTAGCCAACTAAACTGGGAGGTATCTTTGTGATTAAAAAATATGGTGACTTAATGTCCGGTATTGCAACCGCTATGTTTGCAACTGTTATCTTTGTTGCAAGCGGATTTATTAAGCAGCGCAACAACACCGGTTTGGGTGCCGATTTTGTACCTAAGCTGGCAGCAGTTATTCTTCTTGTACTCAGTATTCTGCTCATTATAAGAGGCGTGCGCACATCCAAAGCCTACGGGCCTATTCAAAAAGAGTCTGTTCCCGCCGCTTATGGCGTTATGGCTGCCAGCTTTGTTTTGATGCTGGCATATATTTCCTTACTGAGTACCGTGGGGTTTATTCTGACAACAATGGTGTATCTGTTTCTGCAAATGATATTGGTTTCTAAAAAGGAACAGGTTAATTATATAAAATTTGCCGCAATTTCGGTTATTGCTTCAGTTGGAATCTACTTGCTGTTTCTCAAGGTGTTCAGCATTATGATTCCGGCGGGCATTTTGGGTTAAGGAGGGCGTTTTCATGGAACAAGCAATCGTTGGTATTCTTTCTATTATGAATCTGCCTACCTTGGCATTGATTCTTTTGGGTGTTGTGGCAGGTATCGTCATTGGTGCAATTCCCGGACTCAGTGTAACCATGGGCGTGGCACTATTTTTGCCTATGACCTACAAAATGGACCCTGTCGCCGGTCTTTCTTTGATTATGGGCCTGTATATTGGCGGCACCTCCGGCGGCCTTATTTCTGCCATTCTTCCTAAAATCCCCGGTACAGCCTCCTCCATTGCTACCTGTTGGGACGGTCACCCCATGGCAAGTCGCGGCGAGGCCGGCAAAGCCTTGGGCGTGGGGATTGTATTTTCCTTTATCGGCGGTTTGTTTAGTTACATTGTGTTGATGCTAGTTGCCCCAACCGTTGCCAAGGTGGCTCTGCAATTTGGCCCCTATGAGTATTTTTCTTTGGCGGCATTCTCTCTTACCATGATTGCCAGCCTATCCTCCGGTTCGGTACTCAAGGGCATTATCAGCGGACTTCTTGGTTTTTGCATCTCCTTTGTGGGTATGGCGCCCATTACCGGCTTTCCCCGCTTTACCTTTGGCATCAACCAGCTAAAGGG
This sequence comes from Bacillota bacterium, assembly GCA_023431215.1. Classification (GTDB taxonomy): domain Bacteria; phylum Bacillota; class Clostridia; order Oscillospirales; family Ruminococcaceae; genus Angelakisella. The sequence goes on along the minus strand of JAEYXR010000034.1, from coordinate 14,617 downwards.
CGGCTTGAACCTGCTGCCTGCGCTCATTGGTCTTTTCGCAGTTTCTCAGATTTTGGTGTTTGCCGAGGGCAAGCACAAAGAAGAAGATCATAAAGTTTCTGATTATAAAATTAAAGGCTTTGGCTTTACCCGTGAAGATATTAAGGGCCAGGGATTTAATACCCTTATTGCTTCGCTTATTGGTACCGGCATTGGCATTTTGCCGGGACTGGGCGGCAGCGTGTGCAACATTATCTCTTATGGTGTTATCAAAAACCGTTCCAAATATCCCGAAAAGTTTGGTACCGGCGTGGTGGACGGCATCATCGCCTCTGAAACCTCTAACAACGCTTCTACCGGCGGCGCCCTGGTACCGCTGATGACCCTGGGTATCCCAGGCGATAACACCACCGCCATCATCCTTGCCGGATTTATGGTGCATGGCATTACCCCCGGCCCCACATTGTTTCAGGAGCAGGGCGTCCTGGTCTACGGTATATTCGCAGCCCTGATTGTAGCTAACTTTATGATGCTGTTTTCAGAATTTGTTGGCATGCGCTTCTTTGTTAAGCTGCTGAGTATTCCCAAGAATATTTTGCTGCCCGTTATCATCGCTTTCTGTGTCGTGGGCGCATTTGGTGTCAACAACCGTGTGTTTGATGTGGGTGCCATGCTGCTTTTTGGCGTTATTGGGTATTTACTGAAAAAATTCAACTTTCCAGAGAGCCCCATCCTTTTGGGAATTATCCTTGGTCCCATTTTGGAAACCAACCTGCTGAGAGGGCTAATGAAGAGCAAAGGCAGCTTTATGCCTTTCCTCACCGAACCCATTTCTGCTTTCTTCCTATTGATTACAGTTACTGTGGTCATCATGACTGTACGTTCTGAGCTTAAAAAGGCCAAAGTCACAAAAACTGCAAAGGCAGTCTAATTTGTTTTTACACTGAAGAAAAGAGGTACTACCCACCATGTCTACTTTAAAACAACGCCTAAAAAACGGCGAATCTATTATCGGCACCATGATTACCACCTTTATGGAGCCTGACGTCATTAATATGATGCAGGTTTGCGGCCTGGATTATGTCATTGTTGACTGCGAACACGGCTCGCTGGACTACAGCGCAGTTGCCGGGCTCATTGGCCGTGGTCGGGCTTTGAACATGCCTGTTTTGGTGCGTATTCCTGAGGCACGCCGAGAGGTGGTGTTGAAATATATGGATGCAGGGGCATTTGGTTTGTTGCTGCCCAATTGCGATACCGCGGAAGAAGCCAGGGCACTGCTGAATCTATCAAAATATGCTCCTATGGGTAACCGGGGTGTTTCCTTGCTCCGGGGACACAGCTGCTTTCAGCCCATTGCAGATGTTCCCGCTTATATGAACACTGCCAATGAAGATACCATTATGATGATTCAGGTAGAATCTCCCATCAGCATAAAAAATTTAGAAGAAATTTTAAGTGTAGAGGGCATTGATTCTGCCTTTGTAGGCCCTAACGATCTTTCTCAAAGCATGGGTATTATGGGTCAGTACCAGCACCCCGATTTCTTAAAAGCTATGGATACTGTAATTGAAATTGCCAAAAAATGCGGCAAATGCTGTGGTGTGCACTTTACAGGAAACCCTGAAGACCTGCTGCCGTACAAGGCAAAAGGAATGACCATGAACTGCTGGTCCAATGATATTACCATGATGATGACCAAAGCCAGAGAGGGTATGGCAAAGCTTAAATAAATCCTTTTCTTCCTCACATAATAAACAGAGCCCACGAATGTATCATACATCCGTGAGCTCTGTTTGCTTTTTAAAATATGCACATGGGACGTTCTTGATAAAAGATTCGCTGCCTTACGAGCAGGCTTCTTCCTCTTTGGGAGTGAGCCGCAGTTGGGCACCCTTTTTTCCCGCTTTCATCAGCATCAAAACTGCAGATACCCCTATCATAACTGCTGCAACAAACCAAACCTCCAAAATGGTAGAAAAATTCATCATCCACCCAAACAGCAGAGACGCCACCATGGCACCGCACTGCATCAGCAAGGAGCTCACCGAAATCATAGAGGAACGCATACTGCTGGGGGTTTCGCTGTTAAGCAGTACACCTTCTACCACATTGGCAGAACCCATCATCAGGTAGGTGGCACAATAAAATACGACGAATCCTCCCAGCCCTTGCTGTGCCGCAAGAAGCATCAGTGCAACGCACATGAAGCTTCGGCAGCCAAAATACAGCAGTACCGGTAAAATACTTTGCTGCCAACGCTCCATAACTATGCGGACAAGCGCCGAGCCCCCCAGTGAGCATGCAAAATAAAGACAGGCCAGCACGCCGGTCATCCACAAATAGCTTTGGTTGGGCAGCAGCTCCAGAAGGCGTGGCTGCCAATAGGTTTCTAACCCCGCAAAAAAGAAACCGGTGGCTACCATAGAGATGAGAACACCCTGAATAATACTGCTTTGGGAGATGGCCATGGCGGCTTCCCTCAAATGCTGCCCAAGCTTTGGCCGTTCTTCCTTACTCTTATAGTCACCATGAATGCCAAACCATGCCAGAAGTGCAATAGCGCCGCTTAATAATAGCTTACCCCACAAGTTTCCGATGTATAGGCTACCGGCGGCACCCTCCACCGAAAAAATGGATGGCAGTGCACCACCGATAAGAGATCCTACCGCCAGTCCAGTGCCCTCAGCTACCATCAGGTTGCTTGTAATTCTGGGCAGGCCTGCCTTACCGTCACGCTCTATGGCTGCATCTATAAGCATAGCCTCCAAAGATCCTGTGCTAAACGCACGAGCCGTACCATAAAAAATAAAACCTATGGCACAAATCCACAAAGCATTGCCACTGTGGGAAACCAACCAGAATGCAGGAATTTGCAGTACCTGTGACAGCACAAAAACACCTTTGCGGCCTACCATGTCACAGGCAATGCCGGAGGGTACCTCCAGCACCAGTACGGTGGCAGAATAAATTCCCAAAGCCAATGCAAGCTGCCCCAGGGTGATTCCCTGTTCCAAAACCATCAGGCTCATGACCGGTGTAAGAAGCCCTGTGGATAAATAATTCAGAAACAGCAAGAAGGATGCAAAGCGTTGGTTCACTGCTACTCCTCTCCCTTCTGTTTCTTTTTGGCCGTCTTCATGGATGTCTGTTCAGCCGGAAACGCTATCAGCGCATATTCATAGGGCCTGGTGCCTTCCCCGGGATTTTCATGCTCTGCAAAAAAGTCAGTAATCATGGCATCCAGCCTGACAGCATCCTCAGGAGTCAGATGTACCACGCCGGTATAAATATCTCCCCCATAATTGGTGGCTGTGCGTTGGGGACGCGTATAAGCATGCTTAAAAAAATTATCTAATATTTTAGATACCACCGAACGCAGCACCGCAACCTTCTTGGGGTGACTAGGGTCATCAATGTTATCTCCACCCATGCTGATTTCTGCAGGAATGCGCCGATAATAACGGGCGGTAATGCCATGGATAAGCTCGGTATGGTCTTCTTCCACCAGACCGATGGAGGCCAGCTTCAGCAGGTGGTGCTTTGCCGACGACGGGGTGATATGAAGCGTATCTGCAATTTGTTTTGCCGTCATTGCTTCACCGTGCACCTGCAGCAGCCTTAAAATATCCTGACGCAAAGGTAGCATAAAAATGCGCAGTGCTGTTTCACCCTGTAGGCTGACTTTTTTTAGTTTTGCCATTTTATGCCCTCCTGAGGCTTTCAATGTGTTAAGAGTTTTGTAAAAAACAATTAGTAAATTTTACGTGTAACACCATTTTATCGTAACAATAATTGTTATGTCAATGTCTAATTTTGTCTTGTTTGATAGAATGTTTGGCGGCATACAGAATTGCCTTAATATGTATTTTACGTTAAATACATATTTTTGAAAAAGCAAGCAACAGCTGTTTGATTAAGACAAAGCTACTGCTTAAATCCCCCAGCTTATATAAAAATGCCCCTGCAAAAATCCCTTTTAGAAGGAAAAATTTTGCAGGGGTACAAAGCGCATTATCATCTGGCAGCAAAGCTACCGCCACCTTATATTGATTATGTTAATTGAGTCGAATGGGAATTGGGGTGCTTAAGGAAAGCTCATCCGGCGATGTGCTACAAAGATATGCCGACATCCCCACACCTGATTTTGCAATATGTCGCAGCATTTGGCCAAACTGCGGTTGTGTGGCATCGTTGGGCCTAAAATAATCGGCCCTTGCCATCTGCACCACAAACAGCACGTGAGCAGTATATCCCTGCTCCACTGCCTTTTCCAGCTCCTCCATGTGCCTTAATCCCCGAAGTGTGGGCGCATCCGGAAAACGAACTTCACCGTTTTCCTCCAAGGTAACTCCCTTTACTTCAACAAAAGCCCTTTCTTCCGGTGCTTCCACCATAAAATCCAAACGGCTTTCACCAAAGAATACCTCCCGCTTTACAGCCAGAGCCGGCTGACGGGTTAACTGTAAAACACCACTTTTCAGCGCTTCCTCCGTTACACGGTTTGGCGCCTGACTATCCATATTAATCAGCAGGTTCCCTTTTTCTACGCAGATTAAGGTATAAGGCGTTTTACGCCCGGGGTTTTGACTGCGGCTTAAATATACGGTGCAGCCGGGTATGAGCAGTTCACGGCAGCGCCCTGTGTTGGGCACATGGGCTATCACCGGTTGCCCCTCCACCAGGCAGTGGGCTATAAACCGGTTGGGGCGCTGCAAAAACACTGCCGCCGTTACGTCGGGGTATCTCATTGCTCTGTTACCTCCGGGGGCTGAAAGCGTCCCAACCGCAGTGCATTGCCAACCACCGAAACCGATGAGAGACTCATGGCTGCAGCTGCCACCATGGGGTTAAGCAAAGGGCCGCCAAACAGATGCAATAGCCCCGCCGCAACGGGAATTCCCAGGGAGTTATAACAAAACGCCCAGAATAGGTTTTGCTTGATGTTGCGAATGGTGGCCCGTCCAAGGGCAATGGCAGTAACCACGCCGCTGATACTGCCCCGCACCAGTACCACATCCGCAGCCTCAATGGCAACATCTGTGCCGTTGCCTATGGCGACACCCACATCTGCGCGGGTAAGAGCGGGGGCATCATTGATGCCGTCACCCACCATTGCCACCACCCTGCCCTTTTCCATCAGCCGTTCTACATGGGCGGCCTTGTCCTGAGGCAGTACCTGGGCAAATACGGTATCAATACCAGCCTGTTTTGCAATGGCAGCAGCAGTACGATTGTTGTCACCGGTAATCATTGCTGTGTCAACACCCATTTGGCGCAGCTTGGCCACTGCAGCAACACTGTCAGGCTTCAGCACGTCTGCAACGGCAATAACACCTGCATATACCTCGTCAACAGACACAAACATGGGGGTTTTTCCCTGCTCAGCCAAGGCGTCGGCGGCAGATGTATCCTGCGCGCCAATAAAATCACTGTTGCCAATGCGTACTGACCTACCTTCTACCACAGCAGAAATGCCATGACCCGTATGTGCCTCAAAATTTTCCACCGCAGTAAGGGGAATATTTCTGGCTTCAGCTTCGGCTACAATGGCCTCTCCCAAGGGATGCTCCGAAGCATGTTCACAGGAGGCAGCCAAACGCAAAAGCTCAGTTTCATCCATTCCCACAGGCAAAAGGTCGGTAACCTTGGGCTTACCCTCGGTGATGGTACCTGTCTTATCAAATATCACCATGTCAACCTGTTGCATCCGCTCCAAAGCTTCAGCATTTTTAAACAATACACCGTGTTGGGCTCCCTTGCCGGTACCTACCATAATGGCAGTTGGGGTTGCAAGCCCCAGTGCACAGGGGCAGGCAATGACCAACACTGCAATAAACACAGAAACCGCAAAGCCGGCACTTTCCCCCGCAAGCAGCCACGCTGCCGCAGAAAGCACCGCAATCAACATCACCACCGGTACAAAGATGCCTGCTACCTTGTCAGCCAGACGGGCAATGGGCGCCTTGGAGCCCTGGGCATCCTCAACCAGCTTAATGATTTGTGCAAGGGCGGTATCTCGTCCCACCTTAGTGGCTTTCATCCGCACAAACCCGTTTTTATTCAAGGAAGCACCCACCAGAGTGTCCCCCTCTGTTTTATCAACCGGCATACTTTCGCCAGTAAGCATACTTTCATCCACCGAAGTACTTCCGGAGAGAACCACACCGTCGGTGGGAACACGCTCGCCGGGTCTAACCACCAAAATATCCCCCACCAGTACCTGTGCCAGCGGAATTTCTTCCTCCTTACCGTCCCGCTCTACCCGTGCAGTTTTGGGCGCAAGATCCATGAGCCGCTTAATGGCTTCTCCCGTACGACCCTTGGAGCGGTTTTCCATCACCTTACCCACCAGTACAAGGGCAATAATCATAGACGCACCCTCAAAGTAGAGGCTGTGAATTGCATGGGCATTGCCTCCCAGCACCTGCATGGTGGAGTATACACTGTAGCCAAATGCCGCTGTGGTGCCAATGGCAATCAGGCTATCCATGTTGGGGGTACGCCGCCAAAGCTGGGCAAAGCCCACGGTAAAAAAGCTATACCCCGCTGCCAGAACAGGCAGGCAAAGAATCAGTTGTACAACTGCCAATCGTCCGGCATTTTCCATTCCCGCAAGAACAGCTGGATAAGGTAGCTGATCGGTAATCATGGGTGCCATTGCCAGATAAAATAACGGCACAGCAAACACCAACGCAATGATCATGCGGGTGCGCAGGCTTTTGTAGTATTTTTGCTTCCTCGCTTTTTCCAGTTCGGGTGTTTCGTCTGCGGCAACAAAAAAGCCGCAGTTTTCTACCACCTCGGTAATCCCGTCCATGTTCAAAAGCTTTTCGTCATATTCAACGGTTGCTGTTTCGGTTGCAATGTTTACTGCAGCCGACAATACACCCTTTCGGCGCAGCAGCATTTTCTCTAAATTTGCCGAACAGGCGGCACAGTACATACCGCCGATTTTTAGCTGTTTTTTCATGATGTTCCTTTCTTTGCAGCAGTGAAAAAGTAATGCGGCACAGAATGCTGCTTTTTATCGTTCATCTGTCTGCGGCGGTAATTTCTGATTTTGTGCCGGTTGCAAAAGTCGTCTTATTTTTCTACAGTAAAACCGCAATTGTCAACCACATCCCATAATTTTTCCAAAGACACAATGTTTTCATCGTATTCTACCGTAGCAGTAGCCGACTCCAAATTGACCTCTGCATGAGATACTCCCGGTTGCTTTGTCAGCATACGCTGTAAATTGGTGGAACAGCCTGTGCAATGCATACCGGATACCATAATAACACTTTTCATGAGACTTCCTCCTAAACCATACTGTTTTTGTATATTTTAATTATATCCCTTTTTAAAAAATATTCAAGTATCTATTTAACTTCCAGCCGTTTTACGTTATTTCCATCACTTATTTGCAAAAAATTTTAAATTTGGGTCTTTTCATTTAATGCTTGAAATGGTATTCTTAGCTGCGGCATATTCATCTATTTTAAGGCTATGCTAAGAAAAAATATTACTCTTTGGGTGTTTTATCATAAAAGCAGGGCACCCATTAAAGTTGCGTTATTCATTATTATTGCGCTGTAGTCATTATTCCCCCTTATGAAATACTATCAGTTTTGAAGGTTATACTCCATCATAAACCTTTAACCCAGCATTGCTTATGTGCATCAACAATCTAGATAAACCTTCTGCACAGAGTTTCCAACATGCTCTTATCATTCCTCTGCTTTGCGGGATAAGGGCTCTGCCCAAACATTATTTTTGGCCGACGCAAAGCGGCAGAATGGAGCATGGCTTGTAAGCATCTTTCAAGCTGCCTCTCGCGGAGCGATGTGCAGGGCGATTTTCTCGCGTTGCTCGCTTCCGCCCTTTATGCACAAAATGCTCTTATCATTCCTATGCTTTGCGGGATAAGAGCTTTGCCTAACCATTATTTTGGGCTGACGCAAAGCGGCAGAATGGAGCATGGCTTGAAAGCATCTTTCAAGCTGCCTCTCGCGGAGCGATGTGCAGGACGATTCTCTCGCATTGCTCGCTTCCGCCCTTTATGCACAAAATGCTCTTATCATTCCTCTGCTTTGCGGGATAAGGGCTTTGCCTAACTATATTTTTGGCCGACGCAAAGCGGCAGAATGGAGCATTTATGAAAGGTCGCTATGGTCTGTTTACTGCTGTGGCAATGATTACCGGTGTGGTTATTGGCTCCGGCATTTTCTTTAAGAGCGATGACATTTTAATACTTACCAAGGGCAGCGTACCGTTGGGTGTGCTTGTCTTTTGCCTGGCTGCTGTCAGCATCATTTTTGGCAGCCTTTCCATTGCGCGGTTGGCTGCTCAAAGCGATGGCCGGGGTGGTGTAATTGCTTATGCCGGACAATGGTATGGCGCAGGTGCAGCAGGTGCTTTTGGGTGGTTTCATACTTTTTTGTACTACCCCACGCTCATTGCTATTGTTAGCTGGGTGGCAGCGTATTATCTATTGTCTTTGCTGGAACTGCCAAATACTTTGATGCTACAGTCTGTTTTTACGTTGGTCATTGCTGCAGCAACATTGCTGTTGAATTTGTTTTCGCCCTATTTGGGTGGATTATTTCAAAATGCATCTACCATTTTAAAGCTGGCTCCATTGTTTTTTATTGGTGTTGCCGGTGTTTTGGCAGGAACTTCCCAGTCGGTTTGGCAAAGCACTCCGGGCGCATCCGGAGGCAACCCTGTCAGTTGGCTGGCCGCCGTAGCGCCTGTGGCTTTTGCCTTTGACGGATGGATTGTCGCTACTTCCCTTGGGCCGGAAATCCGCAACAGCCGCCGCACTCTGCCTCTGGCGCTAACTGCCGCGCCTCTCTTGATTCTAGCCTCATACCTGCTCTATTTTGTGGGAATCTGTACACTGGTTGGACCACAGCAAATTATGGAGATGGGTGATGGCCACGTTGCTTTTGCCGCCCAACAGCTATTGGGGCCATGGGGTGGTAAAGCACTGATGTTTTTGGTCTTAATTTCGGTGCTTGGCACGGTCAACGGCTTGTGCATGGGTTTGCTGCGTATGCCTGCAGCTTTGGCAGACAAAAAGCTTTTGCCTGCCGCTTTACTTCAGGGCAGCAAGGCACATACCTGTGTCCCCCTGCGCTGCGGCCTGCTCTGCCTGGCATCCGTGCTGGGCTGGCTGGCTATTCATGTCATGATTGTTTGGCAGGGTCTTTTACCCCAATCGGATATATCTGAAATCTCTATTGTAGTAAACTACGGCGGATACCTGCTGCTTTATGTAGCTGCCATTCGTGCGACGGGAAAATGGTTGATTCCAGCCATGGCTATGGTGGGTTCTCTGGTTATTTTGGCCGGTGGTGCACAAAATCCTTTTTTTCTGTGGTTTTTGCTGCTTTGCGCAATCCCCGTAGGCGGAGGCCTGTGGTATGGGCGTACTCATGCAAAAAATGTACACTTTTAAAAACAACAATGCCCCTGTCTATTTTGGACAAGGGCATTTACTGCGTAATACAACTGATGTTTTTTCATAGGATACGCCCCCGCTCTTTATACAAGAAACGGGGGCGTTTGTCCCTGCTTTTTATTTTATTTAATCAGCAAGGACAAGCCGGTAAGCTGATTAGTCTGCCAGTCTTTCGGCTGCCGCATGTTGAGCAAGCTGCCGCTGCACATCCAAAGAAAGATCTACACTGGCAAACATAGGGGAAGTTAATCCACCGGCAATTACCGGCGCCGGTTCATCCTGAATTCTAGGCTCTAAAACCGGTGGCTCCTTATGGGGCTTTTCTTTTTTCTTCATCACTTTTCACCCCGTTCATTAGTATGAGCAGGAAAAGCAAAAATACAAACTGAAAATATTAACAATATTTTTTATTCAAGCATTTTTGTTTTGTCGGTGAAAATTTTTCAGCATCCTAATTTATGTTATGAGCTACTACATTGTAAAATACTGCTGAAGCATCATATTTTAATATCATTGCACAAGTGAGGGTGTCTCTGCAGTTTTATAGGCCTGACATCACAACCGCAATGGTACTGTCTCTATCTATTTTATGCTACAATAGGTATCAGTGATTATGCAGCGAATATTATTGTACAGTATCTCATAGTATCATAACCTCAGCGGAGTTATGATGCTTTTATGCACAGAGCGATTACCACCCCATCTACCAATCTGCGTTGAAGATATGATATAATAAATGCGCATGCATTTATTATACCTGCTTATGGGTAACCGCCTCTGGATGGCCAAATGATACCATGCCCCTTTAAGGTCATGGTATCATAGCAGCTTACAAAAGAGCCACAAAGAGGTTATAAACCTTAAATACGGTTTCATGTACAATACAAATTAAAGTAATAACAGAGGTAGGATTAATTCATGAGTCAAACAGACTTCCGACCGGTAACACTGGAAGAAATGTTAAACGCCCGAGAACGCCGCGCCTTGGCCCAGCAGCAAATGCTTTTAAGGCACCAGCTGCCTCTTATTTGTTTTACCCTAAATCTGGCAGGGCCGGACAAGCGGTATCCCCTTGCTGACCGTGCTTTTGCAGAGGGCACTATGCTGATTTTAGAGCAGCTAAATCGTAGCCGCCTAACTCCCGCAGCAAAATCAGAAGTGAGAGAAGCCACCGGCTGTGAGCTGATGCTGGCTGTGGATGCGCCTGCCCCACTGCTGAAAGAAATTATGACTCAAATAGAAGAAGGCTCACCTTTGGGCCGCTTGTTTGATATTGATGTGCTGGACACCCGGGGACAAAAAGTCTCCCGCACCCAGTTGGGAGGAAGCGGACGCAGGTGCCTTATCTGCGGCAAGGATGCCTTTGTCTGTGCCCGCAGCCGTGCCCACAGCGTAGAGCTTTTGCGCCAACGCACCGAAGAAATTATCACAGACTATTTTGACAGCGCCTTGTGTGATCAGGTAGCTGCCATGGCGGTACGCAGTATTTTGTATGAAGTATCCGTTACACCCAAGCCGGGCTTGGTAGACCGAGCAAACAGCGGCTCCCATCAAGACATGGATTTTTTTACCTTTATTGACAGCACCTCCGCCCTTCTTCCTTATTTTCGCCAAGTGGCAAGGCTGGGGCTGGCCCACAGCACCCAGGATGTCGCTTTGTTGTTTGCCAAGCTGCGCTGGCCCGGTATGCAGGCTGAGGACGCCATGTTTTGTGCCACCGGAGGCATTAACACCCACAAAGGCGCCATTTTTTCTCTGGGGATTGTTTGTGCTGCGCTGGGATATCTTGCGGGGCAAAATAAGCCCTGGACTCCGGAGAATGTTGGAGCGGTTACGGCAGCCATGACTGCACCCACGGTTTTGGCAGACTTTACCCGCCCCCATGCCCCGGGCAAGGAGACCTTTGGGCAGCGGCTGTACCACGAAACCGGAATTACGGGCATCCGTGGTGAGGTAGCAGAAGGGTTTCCTTCCGTAATAAACCATAGCCTGCCTGTACTGCGCCGCCTGCTTAACAGCGGTAAAAGTGCCAACGAGGCGGGTGCCTTGACTCTGCTGCACCTGATGGCTCATGTGTCAGACACCAACATCATTTCCCGCTCCAGCCTGACGCGTCAGCAGCAGTTGCAGCAGGAGCTAAAAGAACGGCTAAGTCTTGGTGAGCCTACCTTACAGGCTATTGCAGAGCTGGATAGAAATTTAATTGCCGAAAATCTTAGCCCCGGTGGCTGTGCCGACCTACTGGCCGTTACCTTTTTGCTGCATTTTGCCGCAGAAGCTGACCGGCACTCCCCCCTTGGCAACACAGTACAATTTTAAAAATGCTTTTGCGACAACCAATAAATTACGCGGTATTCCCCCATATCACAGTAAAAAGGACGTACCTTCATGAAAGCCCATGAACTAAAGCTAGAGTATCTTCCCCCACTGCACAATACCTGTGTTGCCTTTGGAGCCTTTGATGCCATGCATTTGGGGCATCGCCAAGTACTTAAAACACTATTTGCCGCCAAAAAAGCCGGGCAAACCGCCGTGCTGGCCTGCATTGGCATGCCCACCCTTACCACCCCGCAGCAGCAGACCGATTGGGCTCTTGCCTGGGGTGCAGATTTGGTGTTACATCTGCCAACAGAAACCCAAAAGCTTGCGCCGGAAGAATTGGTACAAGGCGTGCTGATAGAAAGGCTTGATGCACAAACAATTGTTGCGGGAGAAAACTGCCCCATTGGCACTGCCCATGGGGGCGCTCTACTTTCCCAGCTGTGTAGGCAACGGGGCATCAACGCACAAATCTGCCCGGTTGTTATGGCTGATGGTGCACCGGTGTCCTCCTATAGAGTAGCACAGGCGCTGGCGTCGGGTACTCCTCAACAGGCCGCTGTTCTGCTGGGCAGGCCCTATGCCATCCCTGGCACGGTTGTCCATGGCAAGGCTTTGGGGCGTACTGTGGGAATGCCAACTGCAAATCTGTCGGTATCCAAGCAGCTTGTGCTGCCTGCCCGGGGAGTATATGCCACTCACGTGTGGTGGCAGGGCAAGCGATATGGGGGACTGACCAATATTGGCACGCGCCCCTCTGTGGATGACTCCACCAAGGTCACCATTGAAACCTTGATTTTAGATTTTGATGAAAGCCTTTACGGTGAGACCCTTATTCTTGAACCTGTTGCATTTTTGCGGCCTGTGCAAAAGTTTGACAGCCTAAATCAGGTGCAGGCACAGGTGCAGCGTGACCTGGAAAAGGCAAGAACCATATTGTAATCAGAAAAAAATAACACCCCGATGCCGTTGCAGGCATCGGGGTGTTTGTTTTTATGAAGGCAAAAGGCTTAGTCAATATAAAGATGCATCGGGTAGCTCAGGTACTCCACATCCTCTAGCTTTTCTACAGTAAGATAACCGGCAGGGGCCTTTAGAATAGTAGGGATACGGTTGACAATGGTGGCACAGGTATGCTCTACGGTAGCGGGCTTTTGTACAAAGAAGGTGGTATCGGGCTCGCCGATGATCTTCCAGTCACACATATCACCGTCGTCGGGGCCATACACCTTACCAATACATTGAGTCTCTATGACCGGGCCTTGGAAGGTCTCGGTGGTTACCACGGCGCTCATGCCAATACAGTTGCCCTTGGGAATGGTACGGCCAAGGGTGTTGGAGAACAGGTCGGTATCATAGAAGTAGGGCACGCATTTTTGAGTTTGAGATTTGATGGTCCAACCCATTTTATTGCACAGTGCCTCGTTGGAGTTCCAAACATAGCTGGGCTCCAGGGTAGTGGGATGCGCAATTTGAGCTTCAAACTCCTCGGGAGTAAGCCCGGCGCCATGAGCCTCAGCCAGTGCCAGGCCATAGTCTTCCACATTGTAGCTGACAGCGCCCTCAATGCGGTCAATGCGGTGTACGCCGCCTGCTACACAGCCAATCATATTAATCCAGTAAATATCCTGCATACCTGCGCCCACAATGGTGCAGTTGTTTTCTTTGGCAAGCTTATCCAGCTTGTTGGTAAGGGCAGAAGCGGTTGTCCAGGGGTAAATGGCTTCTTCGCAGGTGGTTACCACGTTAATGCCCCGAGAAACACATTTTTCAAAGTGGGGATACACATCATCCATAAAACTGAACAGGGTGACAACAGCCATATCTGCATCACACTCATCCAGAACAGCATCGGCATCGCTGCGGATGGTGACGCCTAATTTATAGCCCAGCTCTGCAAAGTCGCCCACATCCATGCCCACTACAGCGGGATTTACATCAATGGCTCCTACAATTTCTGCACCTTTTTCAACCAGATAGCGAACAATGTACTTTGCCATCTTGCCACAGCCGTATTGAACAACGCGAATTTTCTCACAGTTCATCATGATAACCTCTTTCCTTTTTTGTATTACGGGAAGTTATCTCCCGCCTTACTATAAGAATAAAGGTTATAGCAGATATAAGGTCAATGGTGAATTGTTACAAAATTAACGAAATAGAATTGGAACCTGCAACCGCAAAAACATGCCCCTGGTGGTACTTTCTACCACCGGCAGGTCGGCAATGACCTCACAGATATAGTCTCCTGCAATAAGATAGTCATGCTGTGCAATATGATCCAGCAGCCTCCGGGCATATTCTTTTTCTTTCTCAAAGCTGTCGCAGTAAATACAGATATAACTGCCCGCCGGAATGGTCTGCACCTGCGGGGACGGCAAATTTTCATCATCCAAAAAGACAAACACCTCGGTAGACACAAACCGGCCTTTGAGCAGATTATCTTTTCGCAGTATTGACCCTACATTGCAAAAATAAAGGGGGGAAAATTCATCCTCCATGAGGTTGCGTTTTAGTTCCCGCAGCAGCTTTTCGTACATCTCCAGTCCGTAGTCGTAAAAATTAATTTTAGAATCGATGCAATACATCTGACGCTTTTCCAGATATTCCAGCACAATATAGCCGTCAGGGGGTGCATTCTGATAGCGTTCAAAACTGCGGATGGTGCGCTGCACCGCCTTTCTCTGGCTTTTCAGCTTACCAATCTGCTCTCCTATCTGGTTGTCACGATGCTCCAGCAGTGTGACAATTTCCTTCAAATTCTCACTAGAAAGCTGCTGCTGAATTTCTTTCAGCGAAAAACCCATAGATTTTAAATACTGTATCATATCCAAGCGGGCGCTTTGCCGAATATCGTAGTAGCGGTAGCCG